>CAXTGN010000569.1:0-3544 GCA_964243455.1 uncultured Acidobacteriaceae bacterium | reverse complement strand
GCATCGTCACCACGACCCGGCGTTTGCCCGACCGGTTCTCGGTGCGCCGCCGGTCAACCCGGTCGGCCGCCCGGTTCTCCGGCCGGACGTGGCCGCCGAAATACGCACCGTCGATCTCGGCCACCCGCCCCTCGCCGCCGATCCGCAGCCCCTTCATGCTGGACGCCCTGTCGGCTTTGCCGACATCACTCCGTGGGATCGCTTCGCGATGGCTTCGCGCAGCTTGTGGGCCAGCACGAACGCCGTTTTGTATTGCACGTCGAGCTCGCGGGAAAAGGCGAGCATGCTCTTGCCCTTCACCTCGTTGCAAAAGGCGGCGACGCCGAGAAGGTAGGTCCGCAGCGGCAGCTTGTGCCAGGCGAACAGGGTGCCGGACGTGATCGAGAAGTCGCGGCGGCAGGCCTTGCAGCGCCAGCGCGGCTGGCCCGATGGCCGCCGGCACGCGTAGCAGATCAAGCAGCCGCAGTCCGGGCATACGGGCTTGCCGTCCGTTTCGGGCCAGCGCAGGCGCAGGAACACGTTCTCCACCCCGCTGTCGGACATTCGCATGATCTTGGCGGCGCTGAGCGAGCGCGCGCCGGCAGAAAGCAGGAAATGCTGCGCCATAAGGACCAGTCATGAGAGGAGAAACCAGCATCTTCGATGGCAGCATCAGCCGCCGAGTACAAGCCCAATCTCGCCGGTGGCAACAGCTACATAAGGCCGTTCTTCTGCTCCACCCACGCCTGGTCGTTCTTGCGATAGGGGCGGCTGCGCGTGAACTCCACCCCCGCCCCCGTGCAGTACTCCTGCACCGTCTGGTTCATGAACACGCTGTCGTTGTCCGTGTCGAACCCAAGCAGGGCAAACGGCATCACCTTGCGCAGCTCGCTCAGCACCTCCGTCAGCAGCTTCTGCTCGCGCACCAAAACCGGCGCGCATTCCGTCCACCCTGTCGCGATGTCGGTCAGCGTCAGCGTCTGCACGTAGCTGCCCTTCGACGTCGGCCCGCTATGCGCCACCAAATCCGCCTCCATGAACCCGGGCGGCGGATCGCCCCAGTCGCTGAACGTGCGCACCGCGACGCTGCGCCGGATCGCCGCCGACGGAGGCGAACGGCGGCGTGGCCGCCCTTGCGTAGTGCCTCGCGCCTCCCGTAAAGCCCGATCCATTGTCGCAGCACTCATCGTCAGCAAGCCCGTCAGCACCTCCGGTGCCAGCTGAAGATGGCCGTGCCGCTCCATCGCCGAGACCAGAATCGGCACCAACGGGCGCAGCCGCTTGCCGCAAATCCGGTCCGATGCCTCCCAGACCACGATCAGCGCCTCGCGCGTGGCCTGGTCATACACCCGCCGCTCCGGGCGCAGGCCGGACCGTCCGCCCGGCACGCCAGCACGAAGCAGGCGCATCGCGTGCTTGCGGTGATGACCCGTCAACGCCGCAAACTCGTCCAGCATCCGGCCACGATCCGCCCGACTGCCCAGGGCATACCGCCCTGCCAATGCCACAACTAACTCGTCCTGTGTCGCCATGCTGATCCGCCTCATGCTCGCCCCCGCCGGCGAACACCGGTGGGGAGCAGATTACGTGAGGCAACAGGTCACCCGATGGGAGCATTTCAGGCGAGGCAATGCGACCAGCTGGCGCGCAACGCCGCCGAAGTAGCCGAACGCCCGCACATGCGCGCCGACCCAGTCCGGCAGTGCCTGGCTTCAGACAGCGCAGGCAAAGGTGAAGCTCGACGCCCCCAGCACGGCGACGAAGACCTCCGCCTGCCGCGCCTCCCCGTTTGCCCCTTCCACCACCGCCACCGTGCTGCCGGCGAAATCGACGAACAAACGCTCACCCGCCGGATGCACCTGGCGCAGCGTCGGCTTCAGCCGCCCAGCCCACTCGCGATACAGGTCGCAGAACCAGGAATAGCCAAACCCGTCCGGCGCCCCGGCCCGGTGCTCCTCCCACAGCAAGGCCAGCGTCACGTTGGGCCGGCGCAGCTCCCGATGCACCCACTCCCAATCCGGCACCGGCCGCCGGTCCCCCAGCGCGTCCGGCACCGGCGGGAACAGCAGTGCCTCCAGCCGCTCGTCGCCCAACTCATCCGGCAACGGCCAGCCCAGCCGCGCCCGCCGGGCCCGGGCCACGTAGCCATTCACCGTGCCCAGACCCAGCCGCAGGCTTTGTGCAATCACCCGCTGCGGCAGCCCCTGGCCCAGGTGCAACCGCAGCACTTCCCGTATGTTCCGCATCGACACTCTCTCACCTGGCATCCCGGTCCCCTGCTGCTCGGCAGGGACAAGGCTAACCCTTGGTTGAAGACTGTCAGCCGCACCGACCCGGCACGCCCTCCAGCGCCATCGCAATCACCGCGAAGGTGTTCACGATCAGCCGGAAACCACGTTCAGGATCAAACGGAAGCCGTGTTCACAATCCACCGGAGTCAACGTTCACGATGAACCGGATTACGCAGCAACGGGACGGCAGACAAACTGGAGGGAGTGTCAAGACCTGAAGTAGCCTACTTGCCTGTTAGTCAGCGCAGATAGCGGACCCAGGGGAAAGTTCGAACATTCACTATGTTACGATGCTGATCAGCGTCGAGACCCACCGCTGCTTCACACATATAACCTTTCACATCCAGCTCCGGTCACCGGATGCCCGCTCTGCCGAGCTGCCCGAGGCTGGAGGCTGGAGGCTGAGAGATGGCCAGACCTGGGCGCTGTAGAAAGTCTTGCGCGAACCTGGTCAGGAACGCTGAATGGCAACATGAAGGGCCTCAAGCGAACTCGGGAAGGCCAAGCCGCATGCAAGTCCAAGCAACGCAAGAGCCCTCGCATAGGCCTTCGTCCCTGAAGCTCCTGTTGTCCGACCGCCGTGTCGCGGCGATGCTGGGCCTGGGCTTCAGCTCGGGCATCCCCTTCCTGCTGGTCTATGTCACGCAGTCGGCCTGGCTGTCAGAGGCCAAGGTGCCCATTAGCATCCTCGGCCTGATGAGCGAGCTGACGCTCGCCTACAAGTTCAAGTTCCTGTGGGCGCCCTTCCTCGATCGGTATGACGCGCCCGTGTTCGGCCGCCTGTTGGGGCGGCGGCGCGGCTGGATCATCGTGTCGCAGCTTGCGGTGGTGCTGACCCTGGCGGGTGTCGCGTTCGGCGACCCCGGGCATTGGCTCGCCTGGACGGTTGTGTTCTCTCTCTCGCTCGGCTTTGCCGGGGCAACCCAGGACGTGGTGATCGACGGCTGGCGCATCACCTCCGTGCCAGCCGAGCGGCAGGCGCTGATGTCGTCATGGGCCGAGATCGGCTGGCGCGTGGGCAACTTCGCCGCCGGCGCGGGCGCGCTGTACCTGGCGGACAGGTTCGGCTGGCGCGCGGCCTACCTGTGCATGGCCGCGCTGATGGCGCCAGGCATGGCCGCGGCCCTCCTTGCGCCCGAGCCTGAATCCGACAAGGGCGCACTCTCGGTGCCGTTGGGCTTCGTCGCGACTATCGCGGCGCCCATACGGGAGCTGCTCGCGCGGCTGGGTCCGCTGGCCGTCCCGATCCTCGTCATGGTGGCCGGGTTCCGCAT
>CAXTGN010000568.1:2335-3562 GCA_964243455.1 uncultured Acidobacteriaceae bacterium | reverse complement strand
GGCTTGATGCCGTCACTGGAAATCTCTTTCACATCTTCGACGCGAACCGCGCCATTCACAAAGGCGACCTCCCTGCCCGGAACCGCCGGTATCCGTTCGCCCGGCACCAACACACCTACAAGGTTCAGCGGATCGGCTGCCGCAACCATGAGGGCTGGCTCCGTGGAACGAGCGGTGTGGCGTCGACGCGCCTCGCGCAAGCCTTCAACGGCCTCCGGCACGGCAAACTGCTCACCGAGCGGTCCACTGACGAAGCGACCCCCGCGAATCTCCCCGCGCGCCTCCAGGAGCCGCAGCACAGGCGCAAAATCCCGCCACTTGGGTGCGATGGATTCGCGAGCGAGCAGCTCGCGAAACACAACGCCATACCGGCACAACAACACGCGTGCATGGCAATCCAAAGCCGATTGTGCCTGCCGAGCCTGCGCCACGCTGGCCTGCGTCTCACGAAGCCGCGCTACAGAAGCATCTACGGCCTGTTCCCCGATCAGCAGAGACCAGCGGCCCGCCGTGGTCCGCGCAGAGGCGCGCTTCCGCAGGCTCACTGCGGGTGTCTGCTCCAGATGCACGGACTTGCGGCGTGGATCCATCAGCGCACGTAACTGATCGAAGCCATCGGCAGAGGCCAGGCCTGCCGTGGCAAGCTCCCACAACCCCGTAGTGACCTGCTGCTTGTTCAACCCGCTCATTCGCTGCAGGTCTGCGGTGAACGCGGCACCCCGATCGCGCAGCAGCGAACGGAGACATTGCGCTTCAGGCGAAAGCGACTGCGCCAGCACATGTTCGTCGACGCCCTTATGCGACAGCGATTCCGGCAACCAGTCCGCTGACTCGCGCAAAAAGAAGGTGATGGGCGCAGCGCCTGTGGGGATCACGCGGCGCGGAGCACCGCCGTCCTCGCCGCTCCATGCCGGATGCGGCGAGATGCGGCCCCAACCGACGATACCGGCCAGGCACAGATTATCCAGCCATCGCGGATCGTAACTCTTTACGCGTGCCGGCAGCAGCGTGCGCTCCCATTCGATTGCCGGTGCTTCAAAGCCCTCCAGCTGTTCCAGCGCAGCAAGCACACCTTCTTCGCCTGCGAGTTGCGTCTCGGACGCAGCGTGCTGCCAATCCTGCAGCCAGCGATTGAAGACCACGGGCGCGACAGGCTCCACCGATTGGCGAAGGCCCGCAAGCGTGAGCCGGTGAATGCGTTGCAGGATACGCCGCTCGCACCACTCC
>CAXTGN010000568.1:0-2325 GCA_964243455.1 uncultured Acidobacteriaceae bacterium | reverse complement strand
CATGGGGAGCGTCGTCCGCAGGCCTGGCACGCTCAAAGACACCACGCATCGCAAGCCCCTGCATCTCCATCACCAGCAACGACTGTGCAAGCGGTGCGGGGTCCAACTGGAGCAGCGCGCCAAGATGCTCCGCCGTCATCGGGCCAAGCAACTGCAACCAGCCCTGCACAAGGCTCGTGGCCGCACCGTCCCGAGGAGACACCGGCTGCTCCGGCCGATACTCCGTTCCCGCTAACATCGTCTCTGGGCGGGGCTCGACGACCATGGGCATCGATTGCGGCAGCTCGAGCTCTGGCCAGAGCAGACGTGCATCACCGACGCGCTCCGCGGCAATCCATGCAGGGACACCACCGATCTCAACGCAGAACGCCCTTCCCTGCTGGCCGAGCTGGGCAAAAAACTCCGGCCAATGCTGCGCGCCGCGGGGCTTCGTGCCTGCATGAGCATCGACAAATGCCACGGGCATGGCCACAAGCTGCAACAGCAGATCATGCATCTCATGCGGGTCACGCACGTCGGGCCATAGGCTCTCGCGCACACTGTCGATGGCCGCCTGATCCAGCCGCCCTGCGCCCTCCGTAACGGCATCGGGCAGCGTACGCCGCAGCTGCACCGCGCGGGCGCGCCGCGCCTCCAGGTCTGCCTCGTCGAGGTAGGCATAGGGCATCGCATTCAAAAGCTCATGCGCGAATTGCGAAGGTACTGGCGTATCCACGGCAAGACACTGAATGCTGCCGTTTGCGATGCCACGCAGCAGTGCCTCCAGACCCTCAATGTCCATGGCTTCGGTCAACGTGTCGCGCATCACCTCGCGCACCAGCGGATGATTTGGAATTTCGATATCGCCGGACATGGTCTCCGGGCAGGCTGAGGCATGCGGAAACACGCTGGCCAACAGGTCGTCCGAACGTGTGCGTTGGATCTGCGGAGCAACGCGTTTGCCCTTCTGCATGCGCAACAGCTGCAGGCTCCGACCCGCAGCCCAGCGCCATCGATTTTTGAATAGCGGTGAAGGAATGCAGGCCTGCTTCAGAAGTTCACGCGCCGTGAACTCGGTGAGGTACTGAAAGACCTCACTCAGCGGAAAGCTGTGCTGCTCCGCAAGCGAGATATTGATGCCGTTATCGGTCGCTGCGGCCTGCAGCTCGAAGTTGAAGCCACGGCAGAAGCGCTTGCGCAGCGCCAGTCCCCACGCTTTGTTCAGGCGACCGCCGAAAGGCGCATGCAGGATCAGCTGCTGCCCGCCGCCCTCATCAAAAAAGCGCTCGGCAATGATCGTCTGCTTCGTCGGTACCGCACCCAGCACACTGCGACCCGCAACAACATAGGTGATGAGTTGCAGTGCAGCGGACTCGCACACATAGCATTCTCGACACAGCCACGCCATGCATTCGCGCACCTCAGGATGCAGCGCGCCCCAGCGTCCATCCACGTACGGAGTTACAGAGACATCCTCTTCAGGGCCTGAAGTGCGAATCGCGGATGGCTTCACGGTGCGCGTACGCCTATCGATCTCGGCACGCAGTTCGCTGACGCCATCGCAAAGTACGCTGCGGTGCTTCGCCCTCCCAGAACGGGATGCTCGGCGGCGCACCATGCGCGTCTTCCACCAGCACCTTGCCTTGCGGGTCGATGCGTTGCACGCGCCAGCTTGTATTGCCCAGCAGCACCACATCGCCGGGATGGGAATCCACGGCAAAGTGCTCGTCCAGCGTGGCGATCTGCACGTTTTCCGGCTGCAGCATCACGGCAAAGAGCGAGGTATCAGGAATGGCGCCGCCGTTGGCGATAGCGATCATGCGTGCTCCGCGACGCCCGTGCAGCTGCCCCTGCACACGATCCCGCAGCAGGTAGGCACCATAACGCCCACGGGAGCTCTCGATGCCGTTGTGCAGAAGCGCCAGCAGCTCCTCAAAGTGCTCCCGCGAGAGGTTGCGATACGGCCACGCACGCCGCACCACATCGAACAGCGCCTGCTCCTCCCAGCTCTCCGCTCCACAGGTCGCGACGATCTGCTGCATGAGCACGTCGGCAGGAGCCTCTGGGATCTCGAGGCGATCCAGCTCACCGGCGACCATCTTGCGCATCAGCGCGGCCTGCTCCAGCAGATCGTCCCGCGTCATCGCAAAGAAGCGGCCCTTGGGTACGGCACCCCGCCAGTGGCCGGCCCGCCCGACGCGCTGCATGGCAACTGACACGGCACGCGTCGTCTGGATCTGGCACACAAGATCGACAGTGCCGATGTCAATGCCAAGCTCAAGTGATGCCGTTGCAATCAGGATCTTGATCTCGCCCGCCTTCAGCTTCTGCTCTGCTTCAAGCCGC
>CAXTGN010000567.1:0-3577 GCA_964243455.1 uncultured Acidobacteriaceae bacterium | reverse complement strand
GGTAAGAAACCGAACGGCTGCCCCTCGACCTCCTTCGGCCTCTCGAATCGGACGAAATGGAAATGTTCGAAGCCCACCCGAACGTAGGAAACGTCCGGAACAATGGTCCCGAACTGTTGAGGAAAGCAAACGTCGCGACGGTGAGCGGGGAGCTGCCGCTTTGAAAGCCCTTACTTCCCATATTGCGACATCACAGGACTTATCTTTGGTCCACTATCCCGTAGTGCGTACCATCTTGGCCATTTGTCCAAACGGTAACGACGGAGCCAAACGGCTCAGCAGGTAAAGTACGTTGCTGAGACCGGGGCGAATCTCCGTCTTGCCCGCCTCGATACCGGCGATGGCCTTCGACACCAGAACATCGACCGGCATGCCTTTCTGGTCTTTCATCTCTCTTGCGAACTCTCCGCGAAAGAGCTTCGTTTCCACGCCTGGAGGAGCCAGCTCGACAACAGTGACATTGGAGCCTTTGAGCTGGACTCGCAGGCAGCGGGAGAACGCATGTATTCCTGCCTTGGCCGCACTGTAAATCGGGGACAGAGGGAACGGAACGAAGGCCAGACCCGATGACACGTTGACGATCAGCGCGTTTGGTCTGCTCTTGAGGTGCGGAAGGAACGCCTGCACCATTTGCACCGGTCCATTCAGGTTCAGGTCAAGTTCCCGCGTGACATCGGGCAATGGGCGCTGGTCGTTAAGATTCAGATTGCGCATGATGCCTGCGTTGTTGAACAGGGTGTCGCATGCGGGGAACTGCGTCGTGACCTGCCGCGACAGAGCATTGATGTCTCCCGCTTTGCTGGCATCGCTCGGGATCGTATGAACGGCGGGCAGGCTGGACTTTGTCTCCTGTAGCTTGCGCGAATCGCGTCCAGTGACGATGACGGTATTGCCGCGTGCGATGAGCTGCCGTGCCAGTTCAAAGCCGATGCCGCTGGTACCGCCGGTGATCAGAATCGTTCTATTTTCGAGTTTCATGATTTCTCCATGCTGCAAGAAAAGGGATTTTTGTAGAGAGCTTCAGGAGGTAACAGCCGTCGCACCCAGAAATGCCGCGAACAGGGCTACCGGCATCCGTGGCTGCGGATATTCAAGAAAGAGCACGCTGAGCGCAAACCACGCGGTGGCCGCCAAAAGGCCCAGCGAAACTCCGGGCCACTGGCCCATGGCAATTACGCCCTGCCGAGTGGCGAATAACGCCAGCAGTGCAAACAGGATCTGACTGACGCCGTATGCACTGTTCAGGCCGTAATAAAGGGTGGTGGAGGGACCGGGCGCACGCTTGCCGCGCAGATACTGTGAAATAACGTCAATGCCGATCTGCAGCAGCCCGCTTAGAAGAAGCCAGCTATAGGCGGCATAGAGAAGCGTGTGATGCAGTCGATTGGAGCGGTTCAGGAAGTGCATGCTTTTGGCCTTAAGGGAAGGAACTCCGCTGGGGAGTGACCTCTACATGGCACTATAGAATTGCCACTCTCGTTCGGGAAGTAGGCACTTGCAAGTGCAATATGCACCAAAAGGAGAGTGTGCAATGGCAGTAAAGCTACAGCTCACGCCCAACCAGATTGCCTCGCTTCAGGCCTATGAAAGCTGCGGCTCGGAGCAGGTGGCCGGCCCCCGCGTCGAGGCGCTGGTAACGGAACTGATTGGCCAAGTCGCCGACAAGTGGACGATGCTCATCCTTGAAGTCCTGACGGAACGAGGAGAGACACGCTTCACTAGACTGAGCGAGTTTGTGCCGGGAATCAGCTACAAGATGCTGACACAGACGTTGCGTTCCATGGAACGCGAGGGGCTGATCGAACGCACCGTTCATCCGGTCGTGCCGCCGAGAGTCGAGTACAAATTGACCAGTCTGGGCTTGAGCCTGGGAGCTGCCTTCTGTGGAGTATGGATGTGGGCAGAGCAGCACCCAGAGCAGGTCGAAAAAGCACGTACTGCATTCGATGAACGACCCGTTTACGGATCATGAAAACATAGGTACCGATAAACGCGGTTAGCGGAAGTTGGCCCAGCTAAGCCGCCGCCGGGTCTAGTTGGCACGATTGGTCACTACGAAGAGCAGAGCGATGCATTGGAGACAGCATGCTCAAGACCTAAGATAATGGGGCATATGATTCGGCCTTGCAACGACGAAGACTTCGATGAAATCTGGACCATCATCAATGATGGGGCGTCCGCGTACCGAGGCATCATTCCGGCCGATCGCTGGAGTGAGCCGTACATGACGCTAGAAAAGCTCCATCATGAGATCCAGGATGGTGTCGTCTTCTGGGGAGTGGATGAGGATGATTCACTACGGGCTGTTATGGGAGTACAGGACGTGCTCGACGTCACGCTGATCCGGCATTCCTATGTACGCACGAGCAAGCGTCGATGTGGGTTCGGCGGCAGGCTGTTGCGCCATCTTCAGGCACTCACCGATCGGCGAGTTCTTATTGGTACCTGGGCTGACGCGAGTTGGGCCATCCACTTCTATGAGAAACACGGCTTTCGACTCGTGCCAGCGGAGGAGAAGGATCGACTTCTACAAAGATATTGGAAGATACCCGCGCGTCAGGTGGAAACGTCCGTGGTGCTTTCCCGGGAGGCTCAACCAATAAGGCAGTCGGATAGGTCCTGACAAACACGCCCGCGCTATGGTCGGCGGCACCGGCCTATTTGCTGAAAGTATCAGTCTAATCGCCTTGATCATTCGGATCTAATCCAGATAGGGAGGGTCGCCTTCTCGATCTTGTCTTATGCCTGAACCGGATGGGACCAGTTTCACGACCGCGAAGTGGCAAAACAGAACCGCTGGGACCAGAAAGGCAGGAAGCAGGACGAAAGGAAAGACCAGGATGGCAACGGTCGGCTGGTCGAACGCAAACTGCTGGAAGCGGAAGGGTGCGGACAGGATCGCTCGGCTAAACGCATTCAAAACGCTCAACAGCGCGAGAGCGTTCCAGATCAGCAACCCCCTACGGCCGACATGTCCTCTGCTGTAGGCCCGCCAGATCAGCGGCGCACTCAAGCCCAGAAGAATGTCTAGATTTCCCGATTCGAAGGTCATCAGAGCCGGGACCTGCTTGTACAGGAAGAGCACGTAAAGGTTAACCTCTACCAGAATCCGGATTGAGTGAATCAGGACGGACCACTTCAGGCTCATGCCGTCGATAAAGCGGCGGCCGCTGACGGTAAGGAAAAGGGCTGCAATGAGGACCAGCGGCGGCGCGACCGCTACCAGGAGACGTGGTGGAAGGTTTTTCGTCGTCAGGTAGAAGCCCGACAATGCAACGGCACTCTGCACAAAGATCCAAACAAGGCATAACAGCATCACGCGCTTTGAGCCACGTACTGCAAGAGCAAAGAGAACGAATGCAAGGGTTACCGTGAAAAGGAAGAATGCGATCACAGGGATTGGTAAAGGGCTCATGATTCCTCTCGTGCCGACAAAACGTGATTGCGAACTCTTTAACGCGAATCATGACATTCAACGATTTGGTCGAGCAGACGAGCTGCTAGGCGACTCCTGCAGGACGAAGAGACTGATGGCCCAGCACCTGATTACGGTGTCAGTTCGCGGCGATGCTTCTCG
>CAXTGN010000566.1:0-3584 GCA_964243455.1 uncultured Acidobacteriaceae bacterium | reverse complement strand
GGAGCTTTTTCCGACGGCTGTGCGTTACACCGGAAGCTCACTCGCTTTCAGCCTGGCCGGCATTCTGGGCGCATCGCTGACGCCCTACATCGCAACGAAGCTTGCTACCGCGTATGGCCTGCAGTACGTTGGGTATTACCTGAGCGCGGCTGCGGTACTCACGATCGTCGGCCTGCTCAGCATCCGCGAGACGAAGACCGAAGATCTTGCCGGCGGCTTCGGTGCGTTCGGGAGACCTGCAGGGACACGAGAGGGCACGGCAGCAGATTGATGCAGCTAAGGTCGCTCACGACGAATGGGGCGAGTCTCGGTGCATAGTGTATTGCCATAAAGACAAATGTGCGGTGGCCAGAACGCACGAAATGCCAAGGTGCGCAGTGATCGATCATGCTGAAGGCATGCGTGCGGTCGGCGATCTTGCCGTGAGCACCCTTGGGATCGGTTTGGTTGATCTCCCTTCGTTGCAGGAGGATTGCTTGCCCTCCAGGCAGTTGAGTCGAATGTTCACTTTACCGCGACAGTTGGACTGCTTTTCTGTAGGTTTTTCGGAGGAAGATGACTGCGACACAATTGTTGTCAGTAGCATTCAGGCGATGATGCATCACCGATACCGCGACGTTGTCGTCAACGGCGTTCGTCTCTTCTACATGGAGCGGGACGCGGCCAAAGGCCAGAATGCATCGCCGATCCTGTTGCTCCATGCGTTGCTGGCAACTGCGGAAACGCTTGAGGATCTGATCGCCGGACTGCCGGCGGACCGGCGGATTGTGGCGATCGACCTGCTTTCGGCGCAGCCGGCGGACAGGGCGAAAGAGCTGGATGTTCATCAGGCGAGTCTTAGTGGCCTTATCCGCGATTTTATGAGGAGCATGGGACTGGTGAAACCGGTTCTCGTCGGGCATTCCCATGGCGGGGTGCTCGCGTTGCGGCTTGCGGCGACGGATCCAACGGCGTTGGAGGGGGTAGTACTGATGTGTCCCGCACATCCCTTTGGTGGGTATCGAAGCCACGTGGTGAACTTCTATCTCCGACAGCCTGGCCGCATGCTTGCCTTGAGTATTCCGCTGGCTCCGAGCTGGATGATTCTGCGCGCATACAACGAGGCCGCGGGGTCGAAGAGCCGTATCGGAATGCGGCACTTACGCCCGCATCTGGCGGTGCTGCGTAATCGCAATACGCTGCGCAGGGTGCTCGAAATACTGAAGACGTGGGACGAGGATATGGCGGGACTGCGGGAGGTCTTGACCAAGGCTGAGATCGCCGTCCCAACTCTTTTGATCTGGGGAGACGAAGACCCGGTCGTTCCAATCGCCAGCGCAGCGGAGCTGGAAGTGCATCTTGCGGATAGCGAACGCGTGACGTTGGTGGGGATGGGCCATCTTATGCCAGAGGAAGCGCCGGAGGAGTGTGCGAGATTCATCGGGGACTGGGTAGCCCGCCTTGAGGCGCGAGATCGGTTTCCAGTACCTGGAAATGCGTGAGGACGTTGAGAGACTTGCGGCGTATCCGGGAGCGCCTGAGTTCATGCGCCACAGGTAGATACTGGCAATCAGCGCGAAGCAGAAGCCTTTGATTCGATTGATAGATCTAACGTTGCCGCATTAACGCCTCGGCGTGACCTAACGCGAAGCCGCTCCGAAGCGGAAGGGTGGCGGGTCCACCATGACGAGGTCCGGAAGGGTGTCCACCGACATGGCCGGGATGTCCTCGAGAGGTAGACTGGCAAGTCGATCCAGCACCGAGACGACCGCATCGACGCACTCGGGGTCCAGCCGGTGCGGGACATCCATCGCAAGCTGCTGCTGGATCGCCCCCGGAGTGAGGTCCTGCCGGTACGGCCGGCTTTCCATAAGAGCGTTGAAGACGTCAGCTACGGTCAGGATGCGCGACTCAAGCGAGATTTGCTTGTGGGCAAGGTGAAAGGGATAACCGCTGCCGTCGAGCTTCTCGTGATGCCGTCCGGCCAAGACAGCGATCTCGCTGAAGGCTCGAACGCGGGACAGGATTTCCTGACTGAGGAATGGATGGCGGTGAACCGCCATCCATTCTTCGCGAGTGAGCAGCCCCGGCTTATCGAGGATAGTGTTGGGGATGCCCAGCATTCCGATGTCGTGCAGCAGCGCGGCGCGGCGGACGATCTCCACGCGATCCGGTGCAAGTCCCATGGCATTGCTAATCAGCACCGCAGCCTCGGTCGTTCCTACCGAATGCCGGTAGGTGAACGGACTCTTGGCGTCGACTACATCCGCGAAGCCGCTGCAGATCAAGTCGATGTCGCGGGCGGCAAGAGCAGTGGAACTGCCCGGGTCGAGAGCGAGCACGGCGGGCTGCAGCGCCTCGGGGTCGCTGCCGGGCAGGCACTGGGCCCAGAGGACGCCCCCCTGGTGCAGGCTCTTCGCCGCGCGGACGAGGTCCGGGTCGTACCAAGTCCCCGAGCGTTCCGCGAGGGTGTCCATCGCTTCAGCCGATCCGAACTCGCTGCAAAAGAGATCAAGGTGCTGGGCGACAGCGCAGATGCGCCCCAGGACGGGAATATCCTCCGCCACAAGATGGTCGGGCAAGCCGTTGCCGTTCCAGTGCTCGTCCAGCGAGTAAACCGCAGCGCAGGTTTCAACTCCCATTCCCAGCTTGTGCAGAATGACGGCGCCACGTTCGCACCGCGCCTCGATCACCTCGGTCGTCAGATTACCGGGGCTGCGGATCATGCGGTACATCTGACGGATGCGGTTGGGCACGCCCGTTGTGGGCGCGACATTGTTCCAGACAAAGGTGAGCGCTTCACGGTTGGGTTTGCCGAGCTTTTCCCTGTCGATGAACTTGAAGCGCTGCTTCACCACTTGATCGTCCGCGGCGAACGCGTCAGCCATACGCGCGGAGTTGCTGCTGCAGCCAATGTCTTTCAGCAGAAGAGCGTAGTACAGGTCGGCCAGCGCCTGATCAGATAGGCCGATCTGCTGGCCCAGGCGCATCCCCAAAAGGCAGGCACGCACCGAGTGACCGGGAAGGGCTCCCTCTGTAATGTCCAGGGCGAATGACAGTGCCGACAGGATCTCCCCCAGCGTTACGGGGTGACCAGCGGCAGAGCGGAGCGCAGCATCGGAAGAGGACATGGTCATCGAAACAACATTCCTGCTCATCTATACGGAGCAGGCGTTTCTGGCCTAGAAGGGCTTTCCGACCGGGGCCGCAGGTCTCACTATCACTGTTTTGGGAGCGAAGTGCAACCGACCCTGAAGTATGGCGCGCAAGTAAATGCCCGCGATGTGAACGAACACCTCTGGATGGTGTGACAAAGCCCCCCCTTGGTTGCCGCTGATGGTCCCACCCGCCAGCAGCGACGACGGTCAGGGCTTCTCTTGTTCTGAAGAGTGCGGTATTGGGCCTAGATCGGGGAACCGCTTAACTCACCTTTGTGCAACCGGGCCCCGAGTCTCAGTGGTAACCACATAGTGCGTCTGCCGCGGAAGCCACGTTCGATACGCCATCGCAGCGATGCGCCTTCCAGAAGCACACGGATCGTTGTCCACGGTTAGGACGTACCGAGCGTGGATTGCTGGGGCAAACTCCTCGAAGAAGATCGTGCA
>CAXTGN010000565.1:1163-3587 GCA_964243455.1 uncultured Acidobacteriaceae bacterium | reverse complement strand
CAACCCGAAACAATCGCCGAAATCCCCACAGGCCGCTACGAAGGCCCCGAGCAGCCCTGGGCCAGGGCCTTCGAGCGTGAGATCTACCTGAAGGAAAACGCCGCCTGGCTGCTCGAACAGGAACTCGGCCGCATCGACCCGGGGCAGGAGATCGCTCTCGGCACAGCTACCGACCCCTACCAGCCCGTCGAGCGCCGCGCCGAACTCACCCGCAGCATTCTGGAGGTCTTCACCCGCCGCTCAGGGTACCGGCTCGGCATCATCACGAAATCCAACCTAATCGTGCGGGACATCGATCTCCTCACTCGCATTGCAGAACGCAACACTCTCGTAGTCCACCTCACCATCACCACAACCGATGAGGTGCTCGCACGAAAACTTGAACCCCGGGCGCCCCGGCCGGACCTGCGCTTTGCTGCCGTACGCCGCCTACGCGAGGCAGGGGTGACCACAGGCATCCTCTGCTCACCCCTGTTGCCAGGCATCAACGACGCCGAAGCCTCGATCGATCTCGTCGCTAGGCAAGCCGCAAGCGCCCGGGCAAGCTTTCTCGCCGCTCACTCGCTCTTTCTGAAGTCGTGCTCGCGTCCCACCTGGCTGAGCTTTGTTCGCGAGCACTTCCCGCACCTTGCTGGCGACTACGATCGCCGCTTCGCGAACGCAGACTTCGCGGACGGTCCGTATCGCCGGCAGATGGCGGGCATTCTGCAGCGGGTCTGCGGGCGGCACGGCCTTGCCCCGCGATCGACAGATGCGCTTATAACACGCGACGTGGGCGCGGACCCGAAACGCATGCCACAGTCGGCGACCCGCGCTCCCGCCAGCCAGGCTCTTCTGTTTGCGTAAGCACTTACGCGAGCAGCTCGATGCTTCACTGCACATCCGTCAGGAGCCGAGCCCATTGACCACTCCCGTCGTCCGCCCGGGCTCCCCGCCGCCTCCCAGCAACCGGTCGATATCGCGGCGGTGGGGCATGGAAAGGGCCGCTCCATGCTGCGTGACCGACAAACCCGCCGCAAGGGAAGCAAATCGCGCGGCCGTCTCGGCCGACTGTCCCTCGGCGAGCAACACCGCAAACGCACCGCAAAAGGAGTCGCCGGCCCCTGTCGTGTCCACGACAGCTCCCGGATTCCAGGCTGGGATCTGCACCGGCTCCCCCTGACGCCCGCAGAGAAGTGATCCCCGCTCGCCCAGCGTCACAATGACGTGGCCGCATCCCCGATCCAGCAGCCTGCGCGCTGCCCTCTTCGCCTGATCCCATGTATCCACAGGCAGGCCTGTCAGCTGACCCGCCTCAGTCTCGTTGGGTATCAGGTAATCCACCAGTGGCAGGAGCTCGGAAGGGAGACCGTCAAGCGGTACCGGCGCAGGGTTCAGAACCGTCGTGACTCCCGCCCCCCGGGCAATCTGCAGACCCCGGAGCACGGCAATCATCGGAACTTCCAGCTGGACGGCAAAGACAGCCGCCTTCTGTATATCCCTTTCGGCCCCATCCACATCTTCCCGGGACAGCGTTCCGCAGGCTCCCGAGGCAACGATGATCGCGTTGGCTCCCGTGGTCTCATCGATCAGAATCGCGGCTGCCCCCGTAGGCTCCTCCGTCATCTTCACAAGCGAGTCGTTAATTCCCTCAGCCCTCCAAAGGGTACGGGCGAGATCCGCAAAATGATCTCGCCCGATGGCCGTCAGAAATGTCGCCTGGGCGCCGGCACGGGCTGCAGCTACCGCCTGATTCGATCCCTTGCCGCCCGGACCAAGAAAGAAGCCGCTGCCGATCAGGGTCTCACCGGATGCTGGGATCCGAGGTGCTCGATACACCGTATCTACGGCAAAGCTACCCAGAACGAACACACGAGCACTCATGAGCCATCCTAACGTCCCAAGAAAGAAAAGGCGCCCGGAACTCGCAGTTGCCTGCGTTCCGGGCGCCTTCTGTTCCTCGTGTAGCTCTTAGGCGACGACTTCCAGGCCCATGGAGCGGGCGGTGCCGCGAATGGTCTTCGCTGCAGACTCCACAGAAGCAGCATTCATATCCGGCATCTTTTGCTTGGCGATGTCCAGAATTTGCGCCTCGGTCACCTTACCGATCTTGTCTTTGTTCGGCGTCCCCGAACC
Organism: uncultured Acidobacteriaceae bacterium; assembly: GCA_964243455.1. GTDB lineage: Bacteria > Acidobacteriota > Terriglobia > Terriglobales > Acidobacteriaceae > Granulicella. Next base: position 1,472 of record CAXTGN010000565.1, on the reverse strand, counting down.
CTTCTGCACACCTGCAGCCTTCATCAGCAGCACGGGGGCAGGCGGGGTCTTGGTGATGAAGGTAAAGGTGCGGTCCGCAAACACGGTGATAACGACCGGGATCGTCATCCCGACCAGGCCGGGATCCTTCGTGCGGTCGTTGAACTGTTTGCAGAACTCCATGATGTTGACCTGCGCCTGACCAAGCGCTGGGCCGATTGGAGGTGCCGGGGTAGCCTTGCCGGCCATGACCTGCAGCTTGACGTAGCCGTTGATTTTCTTCGGTGCCATGATGAATCCTTCTTGTGCCGCGGGCAGAGCCCGCTTGAA
>CAXTGN010000565.1:891-1153 GCA_964243455.1 uncultured Acidobacteriaceae bacterium | reverse complement strand
AAGGTCCGGTGAAGCGGCCGGGCTGTGGCTCCTGAAACTTTTTGAACTGCTGTTGGCACTCCCCTGTCGTTCTTTTCACAGCGACGTAGCCGCACACGGGAGAGACCGTATCCCGAGCTACTCCTCGGCCTTTTCCACGCTCACGAAGGAGACCTCGGTCGGTGTGGGGCGTCCGAAGATCGAAACCATGACCTTCAGGGTCTGCTTGTCCTCGTTGATGTCGTCCACCGCACCGTTGAAGTTCGCGAACGGGCCCTCGGTG
>CAXTGN010000565.1:0-881 GCA_964243455.1 uncultured Acidobacteriaceae bacterium | reverse complement strand
TCGCCCGTCTGCAGGAAGCCGGTCACGCGAGGTGTGTTCTTCACCACGTGCCAGAGATCGTTGTCCAGGGCCATCTCGACGAACACATAACCGGGGAGAAAGACACGGTCGATCGTGTACTTCTTGCCGTTCCGCAACTCGGTCGTCGGCTCGGTCGGGATCTCGATGCGTCCTACCCGGTCTTCAAGGTGGTACGCACGGACGCGACTTTCCAGCGATTCCTTCACCTTGCGCTCAAAACCCGAGTACGCGTGAATAATGTACCACTTGAAGTTGTGCCCGGGACCTTCCTGAGCGGCTACCTCGCCGCCCTCGGCCACAGCCTGGCCATCAACTGTCGCACTACCATCGTTTGGAGCGGCGCCGTCGGCTACCGTGCCAGCGTCAAAGGCCTCGGTCTCGTTAGAGGCCACAAGCGCCTGTTCGTCTTCGTGAATCTCGTTTGCCATAAGCGAAGTCTCGTGCAATGTGGAGCGGTTTAGTGGCCAGTCATCTTCAACAGCAGCTTGTCGATGCCGCGGCCAACCGTCTGGTCGATGACCATAAAGTAAGCCGCAAAGAGAAATACGGTCGAGATCACAAGGATCGTGTTCGTCCGCACCTCTTCACGGGTGGGCGTAACAACCTTGTGCATCTCCACACGGGTATCCCGAAAAAACTGAAGGAGACGCTGCGGCCCGGAAGGTGGACGGACCACACCCGTGCTCTGCGAGGTGCTTTCAACAACGGCGACGTCTGCCATAGTCTTGCTCCTGATCATCTTCCACCGCGCTTTGGCCGGGAAGACAGAAGTGTTACGAGAAAACTCCCGGAGACCGGGGCAATGTGGCAGGGGAGCTCGGATTCGAACCGAGAAGTTCGGTTTTGGAGACCGACAGTTT
>CAXTGN010000564.1:0-3593 GCA_964243455.1 uncultured Acidobacteriaceae bacterium | reverse complement strand
GACGACTTCGATATCGCGAAGCTGCGCTACGGCAAGCTGATTCTGATGACCGATGCCGACGTGGACGGATCGCATATCCGCACGCTGCTGCTTACCTTCTTCTTCCGCCACATGGGAGAGCTGATCAAGCGCGGCAATGTGTACATCGCGCAACCGCCGCTGTACCGCATTAAGAAGGGCAAGTTCGAGCAGTACATCAAGGATGACCGCGAGTACGTGCAGGTCATGGTCAAACGCGCTTCGGACGGCATGGTCCTTCGCTATGGAGATGCAGGCGCACGCCTGGAAGGCAAGGACCTCGCCAAGTTCATGGGACAGCTTGATGACTACCTAGGCGTGTTCGACAAGGTGAACAAGCGGCTCCGGAACGACGAGGTCGTTCGAGCGTTTGCGGAGATCTTTGCGAACGAAGGCAAGGAGCCGGCAAAGCGCGCTGATTTCGAGTCGAAGGACAAGCTGGAAGGGATGCGCAAGCGGCTCAAGGAACTGGAGCGTCACTGGCAGTTCAAGGCTGTGAGTGAGGTGGAGTTCGACGAAGAGCACCGGATGTACTCGGTGACCTACACGGATGCACAAGGCGCTCCGCGCAAGATCGATTGGATCCTCGCCTCAGCGCCGGAGTCGCGGCAGCTGTTGAGTAAACAGGCGCATCTGGGTGATGCTCTTCACGGGCCTTTCCACATCGAGTACGCCCCGAAGGGTGACGCGAAGAAGGAAGATACCGTCGTGAGCGCCGCCCCGACACAGGACGAACTGGATGAGGCCGATGAGGTGGAGCAGGAAGAGGGCGTGAACGAAACGATTGCGGCCGCTCCCGGCACCATGGCGGAAGCCCGGCCTGGCAAACGTCCCGGCAAGGCATCGCAGGATCCTGTCGAGAAGACAACGGTTCGTGAGGTCTTCGAATACGTCATCGAGCAGGGACGCAAGGAATACCAGGTGCAGCGTTACAAGGGTCTGGGCGAGATGACCGCGCCACAGCTCTGGGAAACGACGATGGACCCGGCCAAGCGCACGCTGCTGCAGGTGCGGCTTGAGGACATCGCGGCAACGGAGGAGATCTTTACGACGCTGATGGGTGAGGATGTCGAGTCGCGTCGCAGGTTCATCGAAGAGAACGCGTTGGATGTGAAGAACCTGGACATCTAGAGTTTGTAAACCACACAGAAGGCCCGGCTACCGTTGCAGATGCACACAACAGGCACCGGGCCTTTCTGTGTGCCCAGAGCACAAGCATCGGCGCCTCATAAAGCTCAACACCCGGATCGTTGTTGTCCCCGCGGAGGGTCACTTGCTTCGATACTGGCCCCTGTCGTCCGAACGCGCCAACTGACGACGCCAAGCGCTGCAATGCAGAGCACGCCCGCGTAGAAATCCCCTCGTAGTACCGCGTAGTCACTGAGGTCCATGCGAATGACGTCGGGGGCGAGCGGGCGATAGAGAAGCGTTGCAATCGCCAGCGCGACTATCCAGACTGTCCATGAGGCGCGTCGGGCGGGCAGAGTGAAAGCCGCCTCCGCGAGCATCATAAGCGGGATAGCGAGCACGATGAAGTAGTGTGTCCAGGCAATCGGGGCGAACACGGTCATCGCGACAAGGACGATACCGGCACCGAACGGAATGGCGGGCTCGTCCTCTGTGCGATTGGAAGTCAAACGCTGAGATTCGCTATCCATCCATCCACCGGCTGCGGCGCAGGCGACCATGCATGCGAGTGAGACGAAGCGAAGCAGCGACGGTAAGGGGAAGGTATTCACGTCGAAGACTTCATCGGGAGAGAAAGAGCGGCCCATAAACCAGGCAGCAAGCGACTGGTTGTTCTCGGATACCAGGAGCACACCGGAGACGCGGCGCATGTTGTCGAGAAACGCGTGAAAGAGCGACGCACCGACAGCAATCCTTGTAAACGCAAGCAGGAGCGCCGACCAGCCCATGAGACTAAGGGCGGCCCGCCATCCTCGCTTTGCAAGCCAGTACACAACCAGGACGCCGGGCGTGATCTTGATTGCCGCCGCGCAGGCCACGCAAAGACCGGCTGTCAGCGGTCGATTTCGTTGTGCGAGCACGATGCCTGCAATGGTGAGGAGCAGAAGTAAGGCGTGCGTCTGGACGAGCTCCATCGCAAAAAGAAAGGGCTCGGAGAAAAACAGCGCGAGGACGACTACTGAGATGGCTGCAGGACGGAGGAGTCGCGGCGTCCAGTAGCGCGCAACCAGCCCGATGCAGCCCGCCATAGAGATCAGCGAAAGAGCAAGAAAAAGGTGCTTGAACGCGGGCCACTGCGTACGAATGCAGACAGGCTGCAGCATCCATGCCCAAAGCGGAGTCTGTACATAAGGGTGGAGCCAGCCACTGTAGCCGCCCTGTGCTGCAAGTCGGGGCCAGAGGGTATCGGCACCCGAGATGCTTGCGAAGTTTACGGGATCGTAGCTGTAGAGCGATGCGCCGTTGCCTATGGCGATCAGCCTGCAGCCCATGTAGGAAGACGCCAGATCGTCCCCCTGCGCGTTCCAGAAGTATGCGGTGCCGAGGACAACAAAGAGAAGGAGCGGAAGGTAAGGCAGCCACGGCTTCAGGCGTTCTGTCGAGTTTAACGCTGGCATGATGCTCCTTGCGAGACCACAGTAGGAGATGGGCTGACCAGGAAGCAAGTGCTGTGCCCTCCGGCGGAATGCCGGGAACAAAAACCACGAGCTATGGGTCTATAGACGCAGTAGTTTGGGGGCGTCTTATGCGGATCGCCATGCATGCTTGGATGTTGCTTCCTCTGGCTCTTTCGGTCTCAGCTCAATCCGTCCGAAAGCAGCGATTCCTTCCCCACACAACTATGAGGAAGGCAGGAGATCTCGGCTCCGCGGCTCTGCAGGTTACCCATGTGTCGCTGTACAAGAACGGTGTCGGCTTCTTCGAACATGAAGGCCAGGTAACGGGCGACGCTTCGGTCAGCTTGAATCTAACCTCGGCCCAGCTGAATGATGTGCTGCAAAGCCTCACGGCGGTCGATTCAGGCGGCGGTCATATCACGGGTGCAAACTACAACTCGACGACACCGCTGGATCAGCAACTGCGCACCTTGCCGTTCAGCCTGGGAGAACAGCCTTCACAGGAGGAGCTGTTCAGTGCTCTTCGGGGTGCACGTGTGGAGGTGACCGGGTCGGGCTCGGCGTTTACGGGACGACTGCTGGCACTGGAGATACGTTCTTCTCCAACGGCGGCCGGTAAAGACGGTGGGCCTGTGTCGGAGCGCCGTTCTTTGACGGTCGTAGCGGACTCGGGAGCAACCCGCTCTGTGGATTTGCGGCAAAACACCGTTGTCCGTTTCCTGGATGCGGCTTTGCGGGCCGATCTGAACACCTACATGGAGCTGCTCGGCAGGAATCGCACGGAGGGCATCCGCCACCTGGTTCTGAGCGACCACGGAGCGGGCACAAGGGTACTGCGCGTGTCATTTCTTTCGGAGGTGCCGGTGTGGAAGTCCACCTACCGCGTGCTGCTGACCACAGGGGCCCGGGACGGTGCTGGAGGGGACGGTAAGGCCACGCTGCAGGGCTTTTCCGTGGTGGACAACACAACGGGTGAGGACTGGAACCATG
>CAXTGN010000563.1:882-3593 GCA_964243455.1 uncultured Acidobacteriaceae bacterium | reverse complement strand
TACCGCGGATTCGGATGGCAGCGAGCTACACCAAATTCACCAGCCAGGAAGCGCTGGGCACATACCTCGTGCAGATGTACCACATACGTTCGGCGAACGAGCTTTCCAGCTGTGAAACATGCCACCGGTAAGTCCGGACGGCCCCGAGCCAGAAACGATCAGGTACAGGATGCTTAGAGAGCAAGGACCGATGGAGACTCAAGCCAATCAGGCAAGCGCGTCAACCGCCGCGGCGCAGGTCGTGACGCGGATCACGCCGTCCGACAAAATGACCCTGGCCGAGGTGCGCACGCGGCTGGAGGGCAAGACCGGCAAGCGCTTCTGGAAGAATCTTGACGAGCTGGCGGACACGCCGGCGTTCCAGGAGCTCATGCAAGAAGAGTTCCCGCGCCAGGCTTCCGGTGGCGAGTGGGTGAACTCGGTGTCCCGCCGCGGCTTTATGAAGGTGATGGGCGCGAGCTTTGCCCTGGCCGGACTGGCTGGATGCACCAAGCAGCCCGACGAGCCGATCTATCCGTACATCAAGCAGCCCGAGGATCTGGTGCTGGGCGTGCCGATGTTCTTCGCTACGGCCCATCCGTTCCCAACTGGAGCGATCCCGGTGCTTGTGAAGTCGGATGCCTTCCATCCGATCAAGATTGAAGGCAACCCCGAGCACCCGGCGGGCCGGGGCAAGGCCGACGCGTACACGCAGGCCTCGCTTCTGGATCTGTACGATCCTGATCGTTCGCAGCATCCCCGGTTCCGTGGCCAGAACGCCGAATGGCCGTATTTCCAGCAGCAGTTTGCCAACGGGGTGAACCAGCTTCAGGGTGGTCAGGGGCTTTACTTCCTGAGTGAAGCGACCACCTCGCCAAGCTTTGCCGCGCAGTGGAAGCAGGTGCAGACAAAGTATCCGCAGGCGCGCATGGTTACCTATGAGCCTGTAGGGACAGACACGACCGGCGTGCAGTACAGGCTGGACGATGCTGATGTGATCCTGTCGCTGGACGCGGATTTCCTGGGCGGCATTCATTTCCCGGGCTTTCTGACGATGTCCGGCCAGTATGCCGAGCGGCACCGGTTTGAAGCCGGCAAGATGATGAACCGGATGTACGTCGTGGAGACGATGCCTTCGGTGACCGGCTTCAAAGCAGAACATGCGCTCAGGCTGAAGCCGAGCCAGGTGGACGCCTTTGCTACCGCCCTTGCTGGTGGCAATGGCGGCGGTCTGAGCACGCCAGAAGCGCAGAAATTCTTTACTGCCGTGCTTGCGGATCTGAAGAAGAGCACGGGACGGTGCGTGGTGATTGCCGGGCCGCAGAGCTCGGCCGCTTGCCAGCAGGCGGCGGCGACCCTGAACGCCAGCCTGGGTGCTATCGGCAAGACGGTCTTCTACACGCCGTCACTGCAGGCGGTTCCACCCGAGGCCGACGCGGACATCCGCTCCCTGGCGGCGGACATGAATGTGGGTAAGGTGAAGTGGCTGGTCATGCTGGGCACCAACCCGCTCTACAGCGCGCCGGCGGATCTGAACTTTGCACAAGCCTTCAACAGCGTGCCGAACACGGTGCACCTGGGATCGCATGTGGACGAGACCGGGTTTTTCTCGACCTGGCACATCCCGCGCTCGCACTACCTGGAGAGCTGGACCGATTGCCGCGCCACGGATGGCACGATTTCGATTGTGCAGCCGATGATCTCACCGCTTTACAACAGCGTCAGCACCCATGACATTCTGCAAGTGCTGCTGAATCCGTCTCAGGGCGCGTACGACGTGGTCGCATCGACCGCACGGACCTACATCAAGGGAGACTTCGACACCGGCTGGCGGAAGGCTCTGCATGACGGCTGGGTCGAGGGAACGGCGTACCCACTCGGCGGGGGCGGTTCCGCCTCGAAGACGATGGCGGCATCTGCCCCTGCAGCGAGTGGCGATCAGCTGGAAGTTCGGTTTCTCGCCGATCCGTCGTTGTACGACGGGCGATTCGGCAACAATGGCTGGCTGCAGGAGCTGCCGAAGCAGATTACGAATCTTTCCTGGGACAACGCGGCCCTGGCTAGCCTGAACACGATGACCAAGCTGGGCATCGAGGAAAACGAAGCGGTCGAGTTGACGGTGAACGGACGCAAGCTGATTGTGCCGGTCCTGATGGTCCCCGGTCATCCGGATGACGCGGTGACGGTCCACCTGGGACTTGGACGCCGGGCGGAGGTTGGCCGGGTGGGCGCGGGCGTCGGCTTCAATGCGTATCAGTTGCGGACGGCTGACACTCCGCTGTCCGCAGCCGGCGCGACGCTGGCCAAGGGACATGGTCTCTATGATCTCTGCGTTACCAAGGTGCACAATGTGGAGCACCGTGGAGCGTTTGCGCAGCGCGACCTGGAACGTCCTGAGTCGGACAAGCAGGGAGCCTACTCCCTGGCTGGGCACGAGGCTCTGGAGCGCTCGATCATTCGGTACGCGACCGTCGAAGAGGCCACGAAGAACCCCAACTATGCTCATGAGGGCGCGAGCGGCACCCTGGTCGATAAGGTGGGCTACAACCCACAAGGGGAAACGCCAGGGCCGGGTGAGAGCCTGTACGCCGGCGCATGGCGCTACGATCACCAGGATCCCTCCTCCAAACAGATCCAGAATGCCTGGGGCATGTCGGTCGACATGAACTCCTGCATTGGCTGCAACGCGTGCGTGGTGGCCTGCTACGCGGAAAACAACATCGCTGTCGTTG
>CAXTGN010000563.1:0-872 GCA_964243455.1 uncultured Acidobacteriaceae bacterium | reverse complement strand
ATCTGCACGCGCCCCGCGCCCACTTTCAGCCGATGATGTGCCAGCACTGCGAAAGTGCCGGTTGCGAGCAGGTCTGCCCGGTGGGCGCGACGGTGCATACGCCCGAGGGGCTGAACACAATGGTGTATAACCGTTGCGTCGGCACGCGGTATTGCTCGAATAACTGCGTGTACAAGGTGCGGCGTTTCAACTTCCTGCTGTATCAGGATTACGAGACGGAAAGCTTGAAGTTCATGCGCAATCCTGATGTCACCGTGCGGTCGCGTGGCGTGATGGAGAAATGCACGTACTGCGTGCAGCGCATACAGGAAGCCAAGATCACCGCCGACAAGGAAAATCGGGCAATACGGGATGGCGAGGTCGTCACGGCCTGCCAGCAAACCTGCCCGACGGACGCGATCATCTTCGGGAACAAGAATGATCCAACCAGTCGCGTGGCGAAACGCAAGGCCGAGGAGCGCGATTACCAAGTGCTTGCCGATCTGAATTACCGCCCGCGCACGACCTACACGGCCGGCGTCATCAACCCGAACCCGGAGCTTGCATAATGGCGACCCAGGGACCTATTCACGACCCGGAGATCATTGTTGACCCCATGATCGACCCGCGTACCGGTGAGTACGCGGTCATCGCACCGGGCCACAACTTCAGAAGTGTCACGCAGAAGATCGCCGGCATCGTGCTCACCCCAAACACGCCGTGGGCATGGTTCGGCGGCTTCTTCATCGCGGCAACGATCGCCTCGCTCGTCGTCGTTGCCCTGACCTGGCTGGTGCTCAAGGGCGTCGGCATTTGGGGTGTGACTATCCCCGGCGCGTGGGGCTTCGCGATCATCAACTTCGTCTGGTGGATCGGTATCGGCCACGCCGGCA
>CAXTGN010000562.1:0-3605 GCA_964243455.1 uncultured Acidobacteriaceae bacterium | reverse complement strand
AGCTTCGCGATATCGAAGTCGTCCTTGCCAATGCCCGTGCCCAGCGCCGTAATCATGGCGCGGATTTCTTCATGGCCCAGCATCTTGTCGTAACGTGCCTTCTCCACGTTCAGGATCTTGCCCTTGAGCGGAAGGATGGCCTGGAACTTCCGGTCGCGGCCCTGTTTGGCGGTGCCGCCGGCCGACTCACCCTCGACAAGGTAGAGTTCGCACCTCTCGGGACGACGTTCAGAGCAATCGGCCAGCTTACCCGGAAGGCCGCCGCCGTCGAGCGCGCCCTTGCGACGCGTGAGATCGCGAGCTTTGCGTGCCGCTTCACGAGCCCGGGCGGCATCGATGGCCTTACCAATAATCTTTTTTGCCACCTGCGGGTTCTGGTCCAGATAGGCGCCCAGGCGGTCGTTCACAACCTGCTGTACTTCGCCGGCGACGTCCGAGTTCAGCTTGCCCTTGGTCTGGCCTTCAAACTGCGGCTGCGGAAGTTTGACGCTGACAACGGCGACAAGCCCTTCGCGCACATCATCGCCAGTCAGGCCTTCCGTGTCGTTCTTGAACAGACCGAGCTTCTTGCCCTGGGCATTGATCGTCCGGGTGAGGGCGGTGCGGAAACCGGAGAGATGGGTGCCGCCATCCACCGTGTTGATGTTATTGGCAAAGCTGAAAACCGTATCGGCGTAGCTGTCGTTGTACTGGAAGGCGATCTCCATGACCAGCGAGCCTTTTTCGGCCTCCATGTAGATCGGCTTTTCGTGCAGCACCTGCTTGCCCTTGTTGAGGTGCTTGATGAAGCCGGCAATGCCATCATTGAACTTAAAGCTCTGGGTCTTCGCCTCACCGGTCTTGGCGTCCGCAACGCGCTCATCGGTCAGCGTGATCTCTATGCCCTTGTTCAGGAACGCGAGCTGCCGCAGACGGCTTTGCAGCGTGTCGAAGTTGTACTCGGAGACAGTAAAGATCGAGCGGTCCGGCAGGAAGTGGACCTTGGTCCCGCGGCGCTTGGAGGGACCCATCTTGCGCAGCTCACTGATCGGGTCGCCCTTGGAGTAGTCCATCTCCCAGGCGAAACCATCGCGCCATATCTCGACGTCAAACTCTTCACTCAGCGCGTTCACGCAGCTCACGCCGACGCCGTGGAGGCCGCCGGAGACCTTGTAGTTCGACGCATCGAACTTGCCCCCTGCATGGAGCATGGTAAGCACGACCTGCACCGCCGGCATGACCTCGCCCGTAGGCAGCGTCTTGTTGTCTACGGGAATCCCGCGGCCATCATCGACCACCGTAACCGAGTTGTCGACGTGCACGGTGACGTCAATCCGGGTCGCGTATCCTGCAAGCGCTTCGTCGACCGAGTTATCCACGACCTCGTACACCAGATGATGGAGGCCCTGCTCACCCGTGGATCCGATATACATCGCGGGGCGCAGGCGAACGGCCGCCAAACCCTCCAGGATGGTGATGTTTTCGCCACTGTAGCTGCCCGCTGCGGCAGGGGTGGGCTGTTGCGGATCGGGAAGTGGGGTATGAGTGGCCAATCGAACTCCAGACGGCGGCGCAAGCGAATTACAAGGCAGAGCGAAACTGCCTGAAAATACTGGGGAAACGCCGCTTCAGGTTATGTGTTCCCTAGGGTGATTTTACCATGCAATGACCCCGCCTCAGACCCGGTTCGAACTCTCCCGCGAGAGTTGCTTTTGCACCAAAAGAAGTGCAGCCGCGCTCATTTGCAGGGCGGCAGCAGCAGCGACCTCCATGGGCCTCCCAACCCGGTTGCCCATAACGCAGAGTCCCACGTGCACCGACAGCAGGGCACCGCACCCAAGCAGGCGCGCACGTGTTCGGCTGTCTCCTTGAGATCCCGTAGACCCCAGCAGCCTTGGAACAGCCACCAGGGGCAGCGGCCACGCGTACCCAAACAGGCGCACATACCAGGTCCCCAGAGCCGGCGCCAGCAGGAGCGAAATGCCTCCATACAGCATGCAAAAGGAGACAAGCAGCCCGCCATGCAGGAAGGCATCTCGCCACCTCCGTCGGACCGCGATCAATAGCAGCGGAAGAACCCCAAAGATCGTCAGAAACGCCCAAACAGCCTGCAGAGGTCCCGAGCGGTCCCAGGAACACACGCCCACGCTTTGCACCCCGCTCATATCCAGCCTCATCTGCCAAGCTGGGGCGCTGCACAGGTACGGATACACATTGCTCCAGGGAACCACTCCAAGGCTGCGCAGGGAGTTGGACATGACCTTCCCGACCATGTACGTGCTCCCGGAGAGGTGCTCCGGATTGGGCAGGCCTGCGGCACTGAAGTGGCGCACCAGCATGGCGCCCACGACAGCACTCCCAACCGCCAGCGCACTGCCTCCCCAGCGAAGCCGCCGCCAGCAGACCGCCAGTAGGCAGACCAGGACCAGCGACGTCGACTCGCGCGCCAGCATCAACGGCAGCATCAGGGCCGCCGCCACAAGAATCCACTCGAGTTCCAGCGAAACAAGCAGTCCGGCCAGCAGAGCTGTGTACAGGGGATCGGGTAGCCCGGCAAAGCCCAGCAACTGCGGCCAGAACGGCACGACGGCCACGGCCGGCACCATCCAGCGGGGCGCTTTGGACCGTGACAACAGCCAGAATACCGCGGCAAGAGTCAGGTAAAGCGACACAAACGCGAGCGCTGCGAAGCCGCCTTCCACTCGGGAATGCGCCAATGTCGCGATCAGCCTGGCTATCATGGGCGCAAGGGGACGCGAGCTGAACGGTTGGGGCACGAGGTCGTAGCGACCGTGCGCCATGGCCACATAGAACTGCACATCCGGCAATCCCCAAGCCGCCAGAAGATCTCCGTTGTGCAGCACGCACCACGCAAGAATCAGCAATGGGCACGCTGCCACCATCACCCACCGGCTTCGCCCCGGAAGGGTGTCCACCGGAGCGAGCAGCCAGGGCTCCCGATGCGGCCTTTGCTCTTCCCCTCGCTGCTCCAAGCCGTCCGTCATCCGCCCTGCTGCGTGTCGTTCCTAGTCACTGTACCGTCTTCTCACAGCCCAAGTTTTCGCAAAGCGATCCAGAGCCGAGTGGCGCACCGGACGACCCTTGTCACGTCGCGCGAGCGGTTGACCTTGCCCGGGAATCTCCGTCCCAGACCGACTTAGACTCAGCGCCCAGTCGACCCGAACCCGCGCACGCCGCGTGGCGCCTCCGCAAGTTCATCGGTTTCCGCGAACACGGCCTGGATGCGCTCCACAACGCGCAGCTGTGCGATACGGTGTCCTGGCGCAATGGTCTGCGGCTCGGTAGACAGGTTTGTCAGCACCACCTTCAGTTCACCGCGGTACCCGGAGTCGATCACGCCCGCCAGAGTCGTGATGCCGCGCGTAGCCAGCCCAGACCGGTCCTCCACCAACGCCCCATGGGTCTCCGGGAACTCCAACGCCAGTCCGGTACTCACGGCGCGTGTCGCCCCTGCCTTGCCCACCGGGGCCAGCGTCACGGCCTCGGCCGCAAACAGGTCTGCTGCCAGATCTCCATAGGGGCCTATGTGGGCATAGCGGGGAAGCTGGGCAGCGGAATGCAGGAGCTGCACAAGAACGGTGGGCTGCGTACGGGCGTCAGGCATG
>CAXTGN010000561.1:0-3616 GCA_964243455.1 uncultured Acidobacteriaceae bacterium | reverse complement strand
GCGTATCTTGGCTTGCCGCTGCGAGCCTTGTTTCTGCTGCCTGTCGGCGGTGTGATGGCGCTGGCCCCGCGGCCGGGAGGTCTGCCATCTGGGGCTACCCGCAGGATCAGCGCTGTTGGATCGGCTACGAACTTTGGCTTTGCACTGCTTCTGCTCGGCTTTGCGTACGGTATCGATCCCCGGGTACAGCTCCTGAATCAGCCGTGGATCACCATCGAGCACATCCTGCGGAGCGCTGTGTGGCTGCAGATCATTGTGGGTGCGGTCAATCTCCTGCCCTCTGCCGCGCTGCCTACACGACGGCTCATTCGGTCGCAGGCACAACCAACGCAGAATAGCGCGGGTACCCCGCCGGGAGCTCGGCCGGGCGCCGCGTTTGGGCTGAGCACGGCCTTCGCACTGGCCCTGATGGTTTCGGGCTTTCTCTTCGGGCTGCTATGGCCTGTGCTGCTCGGTCTGACGTTATTGCTGACGAGCTATCTGAATCGCGCCTCGCGGATGGGGTCGGCCGAAGCGCTCTCCATCAACGTTCGGGATGTGATGTTGACGGAGTTCAAACCGCTGAGCGCGTCCAGCACGTTGCGCGACGCTCTGCGCCAGACAACGCATACGGCCCAGGATCTTTTTCCGGTCCTGCGGGGCGAGCGGCTTGTGGGCTGGATTTCTCGCGCTGCGCTCACCCTGCGCTTGCGCACGGATGGGGACGGCTTTCTTCAGGGCGCCATGTCCCGCTCGTTTCAGTCCGTAGGGCCGGGAGAGAAGATCGGCGAGGCGCTTCGGCGCGCCACAGCGCTGGGAGCCGGCGAGTTCGTTCCCGTGGTGGAGGACGGCGCCATGGTCGGCCTCCTGACGCCGGTTGGCGTGGAGCGCGCGGCGGGTCAGATTCGGCTCACCCAGGTGCAGCCGGAGCGCGATGCGTTATGAACGAAGTGGAGCGAGATGAGGCCGTGGGCTCAGACGACCCTGCGGGCAGCTCCGACAGTTCTGATGCCGTTCTGGCCCCGGGCCTCTATCTGGTCGGGACACCGATCGGCAATCTGGAGGACATCACCTTGCGGGCGCTGCGCGTGATGCGTACCGTGGACCGTATTGCGTGTGAGGACACCCGGCAGACGCAAAAGCTGCTGAATCACTTTGGCATCCGCAAGCCGCTGGTCAGCTACCACCTCCACAACGAGCAGGGGCGGGCCGAAGAGTTGATCTCCGGGCTGCAGGCGGGTGGGCGCGTGGCAGTGGTGAGCGATGCGGGTATGCCGGCCATTGCCGACCCCGGGGAAACGCTGGTGCGGGCCGCTGTCGAGGCGGGGATCCCGGTCTTCCCTGTTCCCGGGGCCAATGCGGCGCTCAGTGCGTTGATCGCCAGCGGTCTGCCCGCGGGGCAGTTCACCTTTCACGGCTTTTTGCCAGCGAAGGAGGGCCAGCGGCGAACCAAGCTGGAGCAGGTGCGGACCCAGATGGCTGCAGGCGCTGCAGAGCCGGCGACGCAGATCTTCTATGAGACCCCGCATCGCATTCTGGAGGCGCTGGCCGATATCGTGGCGGTCTTTGGAGCCGGGCATGAGGTGGTGCTAGCGCGTGAGCTGACCAAGCTGCATGAGGAGTTCGTACGGGGGCCGGCCGAACGGCTGCGGGCGGAGTTGGAAGCACGGCCTTCGTTGCGGGGCGAGATGGTGTTGCTGCTGGATGGACGTGTGGGGGCCGGTGTCGCCCCGGCCGGTGCGGGGGAGTTGCGGCTGGCCGAAGAGGTTGCGGCGGCGATGCGGGAGGGGCTGAGTGAAAAGGATGCTCTGAAGCGTGTGGCCAAGGCTCGCGGGCTGGGGAAGAGCGAGGCGTACCGGGAGTGGCAGCGGGGGAAGCGGTAGTGGGTTGCGGGATGAGGGATCGCCGGGTTTAGACGCAGGTTCCCTTCGGGAATGACAACAAAGGACGGTCCCCGTAGCCTAACCCTGTTCTCTACTGATCCCTGATCCCTGGCTTTAGACGGTTTCGCGGCCTTTGAGTCGGTCGTAGTTGTAGACATCGCTGGTGGTGCCGAGGGACTCGTTGTAGAGGCTCATGGCTCCTGTGGCCATGCGGAACTCCTGGTCAAAGCGCTGGATGCAGCGGAGGTGTTCGGCGGTGGCGGGGATGCGGAGCTTCGCGGTTTCGAGGAACTTCTGGTAGCCGTGGTCGACGAGCTGGGAGATCTCACCGTTCAGCACCCAGCCTGCCCTTGTGAGGACGTGCGTGTGCTCGCCTTTGCCGGGGCCGGGGGCGATTTCGGCCGCGCAGCCGTACTTCGAGACGCGACGGGCGCCGGCGACGGCCTTTGCACCGCCAGATGCGGCTGAGACATCGAATCTTTCGTTACCGAGGGTGGACAGCACCCCGTCAAAGGTCACTTCCTTGGTTTGCTTGGTGATCCTGTTTCGCATCGCGTCGGTTTGAACTCCGGTTCTTTGATGTCAAGGCGCGACCTTTGATGGCAGGACGGCTGGGCTACACTCGCATCTAAACTGTCGCACAGAGCCACCCAGGCCTTCAATGGACCGAGCGTGGCAGCGGCGAAAGGACTGGTTGCACTCATGACGGACGTCGCACACTCCGCGTTTGCCAAGGGTACGGGCACTGGGGCCTCTTTGGGTACGTCGCTGCTGGATCGCGTGGGCCATACACCGTTGATCCGGCTGGACCGGTTGACGGAGCACCTCGCCGGGGTGCACATCCTGGGTAAAGCCGAGTGGGCGAACCCGGGTGGCAGCGTGAAGGATCGCGCGGCGTCAGCCATAGTGGCGGATGCGCAGCGCAAGGGACAGCTTGCGCCGGGCAAGGTGTTGCTGGATGCCACGAGCGGCAACACGGGCATTGCGTACGCCATGCTGGGGGCGGCACAGGGCTTCCCTGTGATGCTGTGCATGCCGTCCAACGTGAGCCCGGAGCGGAAGCATATCCTGAACGCGTACGGCGCGGAGATCGTTTACACGAACCCTGCGGATGGGTCGGATGGTGCGATTCGCATGGCGCGGAAGCTGGCGGCGGAGCAGCCGGACCGCTACTTCTATGCCAACCAGTATGGCAACGAGAACAACTGGCGCGCGCACTATTACGGCACAGCCAACGAGATCTGGGAGCAGACGCAGGGGCGGGTGACGCACTTTGTTGCCGGGCTGGGCACCAGCGGCACGTTTATGGGGACGACGCGGCGACTGCGGGAGCTGAAGCCGGAGATCCGGTGCTACTCGATGCAGCCGGACTCGCCGTTTAACGGGCTGGAAGGCCTGAAGCACATGCCGACGGCCATTGTGCCGCCGATCTACGACGAGCACCTGGCGGATCGCAATATCGAGATGCCGACCGAGCGCGCGTATGCGATGTGCAAGCAGATGGGGCGCACGCAGGGGTTGCTGGTGGGGATCTCTGCGGCGGCCGCGGTGGCGGCGTGTGTGGATGTGGCGGAGGAAGAGGCTCGTGCGGGGCGTGAGGCCGTGATTGTGACGATCCTGTGCGACTCGGCGGACAAGTACCTGAGTGAGCGGTTCTGGAGCGAGGCTACGCCGGAGGCCGCGGCGGCCGATGCGGTGGACAGCGAAGTGTATGCGGGGCAGAACGCATGAGTGTGGCTGCACTTCGGCTTTCG
>CAXTGN010000560.1:0-3618 GCA_964243455.1 uncultured Acidobacteriaceae bacterium | reverse complement strand
CGTCTCCCACGCTGCAGTCGGCAGAGCCAGCGCGAGCTCCTTGACCTTGACAGGGTGGTGCTCGGCATCGCGACCCCGCTGGCTCGTCGGTCGCCCACGGCCCGACCAGGGCTTGGGCGGCAGCGGCCCCTCCCCGGGCCGCCACACCGAGGTGTGAGGCTGGACGCCGGCCGCGTAGGTGAGGCCGAGTTCGCTGATGGCGGTGCGCAGCTTCGTGTCGGCGCCGTAGCCGGCATCCATCAGCACAGTCCCGCGTGGGATGCCGGCCGCCAAGGCAGCTCGGATCTGATCCAGCGCGATCTCGGGTTTGGTGCGGAAGGCGACGTCGTCCGGCACACCGGCCTTGCTGCGACGATCAGGGTCCGAGGCCCAATCCTCGGGCAAGTAGAGCCTGTAGGCGATCGGCAGGCTGGCGGCGTGGTTGGCGATCGACAAGGAAACGGCGACCTGGCAGTTGTCCTGCTTGCCGAGCTGACCGCAGTATTGCCGGGTGACGCCGACCGAATGCTTACCCTTCTTCGGAAATGTCATCGAGCCTGCAATTCTCCCCGAAAGTGGGCTCTCCCGCACTTTCGGTGCAACCTAAGCGAATCCTGCTGATTCAGCGGCTGAATCTCGGGAGCCCCTGTGCAGCCATGCAGAAACGTGTTTTGCCACTGATCCCTGCGGTTTTGGTCGTCGATCAGGTGCATCGATCTACCGATCGGATCACGATCCATTGCAGGTCCCGTCCGGCCGTAGCGCAATGTCCGGACTGCCGCGAAAGATCGAGCCGGCTCCATAGCCGATATGAAAGACGTATTGCGGATCTTCCCTGGCAGGGGCGAGCTGTGACGATCAAGCTGAGCGTAAGGCGTCTGCGATGTGGCAACCGACGCTGCCAGCGTCGTATTTTCGCCGAGACCGACCAGGCGGCCTTCGCGCCGCGCGCCCGCCGGACCGGGCGGCTCGGTGATATCTTGCGGTGTGTCGGCTTGGCTCTGGGCGGCGAGGCCGGCGCGCGGCTGATCGATCGACTGAGCATGCCAACCAGCGCCGATACCATGCTGCGGATCGTCCGGTCTAACCGTGGGCCAGAGCGCCAAACGCCGCGCGTGCTCGGTGTTGACGACTGGGCGTGGCGGAAGGGCCAGCGCTATGGGACCGTCCTTGTGGATCTCGAGAGCAACGACGTCGTCGATCTTCTGCCTGATCGAGAAACGGCGACGTTCGCCGGATGGCTGAGCAATCATCCCGGCGTTGAGATCATCACTCGTGATCGCGCCGGCGCTTATGCACGAGGCGGGCGCGACGGGGCACCAGCGGCCCGGCAGGTCGCCGATCGCTGGCATCTTTTGCGCAACTGCTCCGATGCGCTGTTGAACGTCATCGAGCGCCGGAACCGCATGGTTCGTGAGGTTGGCAAATCGGTCACGGCACAGCTCGACGACGAATTTGTCGGAAGCACTCCCTGCGAAACCGCGACCTTTTCTCGAGAACGAGTTTCCAGGCGCCAGCAAGAGCGAAGAATGAGCCGCCAGGTACGCTTCGATCAGGTCAACGCTTTGCAGCAACGCGGTTGGAGCCAGCTGGCAATCCAGCGCGAGATCGGCACCGACCTCAAGACGATCCGGAAATGGCTGAAGGACGGACAGCCCGGAACGTGGCAGCGCAAGGCTCCCAAACCCGCACCGGCCGAAGCTTTCGAAAGCCATCTTCAGCGACGCTGGCATGAAGGCTGCCGCAATGCGACCCAGCTCTACCGGGAGATCTGTGATCAAGGTTATGTCGGCAACACCCGCGCCTTCCGGCAATGGGTGAAGATCCGATTGCGAAATGGCATGCCGGCAGCAGGAGTGCCGACGATGACGACTACACCGCCATGGCGACCACCGTCGCCTCGTCAAACAGCAAGGATTCTGGCGGCAGAACCCGGCAGCCTGCTCCGTAACGAACGTGCCTTTGTCGATGCGCTGCGCGCGGTCTCGCCGGACATTGCGGCGGCAGCGGAGTTGGCCCGTCGCTTCGACGCCATGATCAAGACGCGCGACAGCGGCGCCCTTGGTCGGTGGCTGGATGATGCAACGGCTGGCCCGCTTGCCTCACTCGCCCGAGGGATCCGGCGCGACTTCGACGCCGTTGCCGCCGCACTAACCCTGCCGTGGAGTACCGGTCCGGTTGAAGGCAAGATCAACAAGATCAAGCTCATCAAACGCTCGATGTACGGCAGAGCTGGACTCGCTCTGCTCCGCGCCCGCGTCATGGCGACGTAAGCTGCACCGAAAGTGCGGGAGAGCCCGAAAGTGGGCTTTGAAAATTCCCTGATTGGCATTCCTTGCGGTTCATTCCGGCGGGGCTAGCCCGCCGGAATGAACCGCGCCGCTGTTGCTGCCAGTTCCCCCGCGGAGACGGGAGGCGGCGAACAGTTCGGCGCGGCTGGCCCCGTAGCCGCGCATCATGCGGGCGTTGATATCGCCCGTCAGGGCGGTGACGGCGGCGTTGAGTTCGGCCAGGCTGAAGAACCGCGTGTTGCGCAACCGCGCCAACACCCAGCGCTCGACCAGCAGCACCGACTGCTCCACCTTGGCCTTGTCGCGCGGCTTTCTCGGCCGGGCCGGGCACACCGTCGTCCCGTAGTGGCTGGCCATCTCCTGGTAGGAGCGGTTGATCCCCGGATCGTAGCGGTCCGGATTGGTAACGGCCGCCTTCAGGTTGTCGCAGACGATCATCGTCGTCACGCCGCCAAGGAAGGCGAACAGCCCGACATGGCAGCCGATCCAGTCGGCCAGCCCTTCGCTGGGGCGAGCCTCCGCATAAATGTAGTTGGAGGCACCAAGCGCGGCGACGAACAGCTTCATCGGCTGCACCACCCCGGTGACCGGATCGATGACGTCAATCGTGTCGCCGGCGAAGTCGACAAATACCTTCTCGCCGGCGGCATGGGTCTGGCGCATCGTCGGCGACGCCTGCCCCTTCCAGGCCTCGAACTGCACGCAGAACCACGTGTAGCCATAGCCGCCCGGATGCTCGGTCCGGTATTCCTGCCAAAGCAGCATCCGGGTCACGCCGGAGCGACGCAGCTCCCGGTCGACCATGGGCCAGTCCGGTTCGGGCCGGTCCTTCGCCATGACGTCGGGCGCTGCCGGGAACAGCAGCCGCTCAAGCCCCGTATCGGTCAGGGCCGCGTCGATGGGCCAGCCGATCCCGGCTGCCTGGGCGCGACGCAGGTAATCGCCGACAGCTCCCTTGCTCAGCCCCAGCGAGGCCGCGATCACGCGGCTGCTCAACCCATTCTCATGCTTCAGACGCAGCAGATCGCGTATTCGGCGCATCGACAATCTCTCGGTCGGCATCAGAACCCTCGTGTTCGAAACGAGGGGCTGAGTACCCGGTCAGACTGTCGGTCGAGGCTGCGTCACCGCCCTAAAACGGGTGCCCGCGATGCTGTGAAATCACTGCCCATGATCCCGTGAAATCCGTGCCCACGATGATCTGAAATACGCAAACAGATCGCCCAGGGCCCGCCGCATTCGATATGTGAGCCATCGACGGCGCCGATGCTCTTCGCCGTCGTGTAGGATATGACACCGCTGGCAGAGAGCGGCGAGGTTCCGTGAGCGGTTGTTGGTCGGATCGTGA
>CAXTGN010000559.1:0-3621 GCA_964243455.1 uncultured Acidobacteriaceae bacterium | reverse complement strand
GACCGGTAGTACGTCGTCGTCGACACCAGGGATATTCTTGTGCGTTGTCGCTGGACCAGGTGGCGGCGTCGGTCTCGTCCTTCACCGCTGACGGCGCATACGACCAAGAGGGCGTTGCCGCCGCTGTGGCAGAGCGCCATCCGGCAGCGGCGATCATCGTGCCCCCGCGGTCCACGGCCGTGCCGAGCGAGACGGCCGCGACTGCGCCCACGCAGCGGGACCACCATCTGCAGGGCATCGCCGAGCACGGACGTGCAGCCTGGCAGAAAGCATCCGGCTACACAAAGCGGTCCCGGGCTGAGGCAGCGGTCGGCAGGTTCAAGCAGGTGATCGGCGACGGGCTGCGCTCGCGCACGGACCGGCGCCGGGCGACCGAGGTGGATGTCGCCGTCCATGCCCTCAACCGCATGCTGGAACTCGGACGCCCGATCTCCGTCCGCGTCGCTTGAACTACACCCGGGGCTAGGGCAACTGCGTAACATCCCAGGTTCATGCAACACGGCTGCGGGTAAGGGCAACCTGCTCCGCTTGCAGGTTCCGCCAGCCCGCCGCATCAGGCCAGGAAACCGTGCCAAAGGTGCAGGCCAACAACCTACGCCATCCGAGCTGTCGCTTGTCAGGCTTGCTTTTGCGCGGTTTCGATAGCCGATATTGGTTCCGATCGCGGGAGTCGTGCCGTGAATACAGTTCCTTCCGTTTCGGAAGAAGTTACATCGATGGTTCCGCCATGCGCTACGACGACCTCTTTGGTGATGTAAAGCCCAAGCCCGAGATTCTTTGATGAAGGAGGACTGTTTTCATCCGACAAGATACGTGTCAGCGGATCAAATATCGTGTCGATCTTGTCGGGCGAAATTGCCACTCCATCATTGCCTACGGTCAGCGTCACGGCTTTGGGCTCGCCTTTGATGCCGACGCGAACCGGCGAGTCTTGAAAGCCGTACTGGATCGCGTTGTTGAGCAGATTAGAGAACACCTGTCCGATGCGGGCTTTGTCCCATTCACCCATCATGCCTCCCGATATGCTGAGATCGATCGTGCGATGTGGGTTGACGACCCGGATCTCATCGACGACCTGCTCCGCGACGAAACCCATATTCATCAGAGCTCGGACAACCGGAAGTCCTGCTCCAAATCGTGTGCGTGTAACATCGAGCAGGGTGTTGATCAGGTCGTTCATACGGGTGGCACTTTCGAGCACCTTCTTGGTAAGCATCGTCTGACGATCGTTGAGTGGACCCATATGCATGGCGAGTTCTGTTGACAACGTGATCGCCTGAAGCGGACCGCGAAGGTCGTGTCCCAGTACACCGATGACCAAGTCCCTGGATTGGGACACTTTGGCCGTGTAAAAGTTCGTGGACTCAGCCAACTCCTGGTCAATGGCCTCGTTGAATCGGGTCATATCACCGATGTCCTCCGCGTCGAAAGCAGGGCCGGTATTACTCCAGAGTTTCAGGATGCTCGCGCGTAGAGCCCGATATTCAGAGGTCATCTGGCCTATGTCAAAACCGCCTGCAAACCGTAGAGCAGCATGTGTTTGTGCAGCAGTCACCGGTTGACCCTGCCTTTTGTCTCCATGGGACTTCTCCTCCTGCTGTTCACCAGTCTGGGACGACTCCATGTCGGATGCTACGAACGCAAGAATCTGATGGATATGATCGCGCAGAGCGAGCGGTGTCATTCCAGCGGAGGACGGCGCCAGAGTTCGCGCAAAACCCTCCCACTCGCTCACTATCGGCTCGACATTCTCCTTTATAAAATGCGGAAGTCGCTTGTGGCTTACTTTTGAGTCATCAAGGTTCAGCATGACGACGTTAGAGGATCTCTTAGGGGATTTCTTATTTTCCGACATCAATGGTTCTTTCAATAAGGCTCTCGGCAAAAGCTTTGACACGGCCGTAGCAGGTGCACGCAGCAGCCTCCAGGCTCGGCCGATCACAGATCAGGATGCGGCCCCGCCTCTGGCTGACAGCCCCTGCTGCCTGCAACGATTGCAGGGCGACCGTTACGCCGGACCGCCGCACCGCCAGCATCTTGGACAGGAACTCCTGCGTCAGGAGCATCTCGTCCCCGTCCACCCGGTCGCGCGCTATCAGCAGCCAGCGCGCCAGGCGCTGCGTCAGGGTGTGCTGGCTGTTGCAGGCCGCCGTCTGCGACACCTGCGCCATGAAGGCCTCCAAGGCCTGCAGCAGGAGCCGCCGCAGCACCGGCAGCGCGTCCATGCTGTCGCGCAGCGCCTCAGTCGTCATGCGCTGCGCGGCACCTGGCATCTGCACCATGGACCGGTCGAAGGACACGGGCCTGGAACCCAGCAGCGCCGGCAGGCCCACCATGCCCTCGCGCCCGATCAGGCCGACCTCGGTGCCGATGCCGTCGCCGCTGCCGTCGGTTTCGGCCACCATGGAGGCGAGGCCCTCCTCGACGAAGAACACCTGGTCGATGCGCTGCCCGGCCTCGTGCAGGGATTGGCCGTTGACCCACTGCACCCGCCTCAGCAGCGGGCGGAGCTGCTCCAACTCGGCCGGCGGCAGGGCGGACAGCAACTCGTTCCGGTTGAACGTCAGCGCTTGAAAGTTCATGGCATACGCACTCCTCGACGATAGGCGGGAGCGCGGAAGCGTCTCTCAGCCGCTTGCGCCCAGGATGTCGGCAAACGACTATTGTACGGTAGCACACTATGTAAGGGACGGCCAGAGACTCTACAGGTTGCGTTGAAGCAAGAGATTTGCTGGTGGGGCGGTTATGGTTAGGTCCGGCCTCCCTCCCTCCTTGCTCCACTACTTAGGGCGGCATAGCCCCGCAGCCCATTCCTGCGAACGAGCAAGGGCGACCCCGAAGGACCACACCGCCGCCAGAGTCCAGGCCCGGCCGCCTATGCCGGCGCCCGGCCGCACTCCCGCCTCAACATCGTTTCCGCCTCTGTAGCCGGCGTTCCCGCCATCATCCGTTTCCTGCACCGGACAAAGGCATCCCACTCGTTTGCCGGGAGGGTGCGGGTAAGTTCCAGCAACCCGCACGCCAGGCAGTCGCCGGCCAGCACCTTGGCGAGCCAGCCATAGTCGGCTGCCCGCGCCGACCGCGCCGGGCTGCAAGCCGCCCTCGATTACGTGCGGGATGGCGAGGTGCTGGTGGTCTGGAAGCTGGACCGGCTCGGGCGCTCGCTGTCCCACCTGATCGAGACCGTCACGGCGCTGTCCAAGCGCGGCGTCGGGTTCCGCTCGCTGACCGAGGCCATCGACACCACCACGCCGGGCGGGCGGCTGGTGTTCCACATCTTCGGGGCGCTGGGCCAGTTCGAGCGCGACCTGATCAGGGAGCGGACCCGCGCCGGCCTCGCTGCGGCCGCAGCGCGGGGCCGTAAAAGCGGCCGCAAGCCCGTCATCACGGACGACAAGCTGACACGCGCGCGCGGGATGGTCGGCAAGGGCCTGACCGTGCGCGAGATCGCAACAAGGCTGAAAGTGGGCAAGACAGCGCTCTATGCGGCGCTCAGGGCCGAGCCAGACTGATCGCCCACCACCCAGTTGCCGTCACACCGTCGAAGTGGCGGCTGGTGACACAACTGTTGATGCTGGTGGCGAATTCAGTAGGGGCGTTGTCAGGCTGCTTGGAGTGCGG
>CAXTGN010000558.1:0-3627 GCA_964243455.1 uncultured Acidobacteriaceae bacterium | reverse complement strand
CGGGCCGCGGCCTCTGGCGCCAAACACCAACCTGCTGCAGGTTCAGAACAGCGGTCAGGGCCGGGCCGATGTGGTCTTTGCCGGGGTTGAGCAGCACTCGCTCAAGCGGGTCCAGCTCTTCTTTGGAGGTGTTCGGGTGAACCTCGTCGACAACACAGACGACAGCACCTTCAGCAGCCCGCAGAGTTCGTTCACGGAGGCCGGTGAGTTTGCCCATCGCAGCAACCAGCCGGTCTGGAATCTGTTTGGCAATGCGAGCCTCAATCTGCCGGCGAAGCTGGTCCTGAGCGGCAATTTCCATGGTGGCGGCGATGCGCATTACAACATCACGACCGGCTTCGACAACAACGGGGACGGCAACTTCAATGATCGGCCGCAGATTGCCGCGTCGGGAACGCCGGGAGCTCTGCAGACACGGTATGGCCTGCTGGTGGCGACGGGCGGCGCGGGCGTGCTACAGCGCAACCTGGGCGTAATGCCCTGGCAGTTCTACCTGGATACCAACATTCAGCGCGCCTTTACCCTGACACGGAACAGCAAGGCGGATCACCAGCAGGTGCTGACGGCGAACATTCGATCGGCCAATGTGCTGAACCACACCAACGTGACGCAGGTTGGTGGGGTGTTTGCTTCACCGCTGTTTGGGGTGCCGTACCAGGCCGATAATGGGCGGCGCATTGAGGGTGGGCTGCGGTACAGCTTCTAGGTGCTCCCTCTTCAGGCCTAGCAGGGCGCAGGGTATTCCATGGTCCTTGCGCCCTGCTAGGCTTGAAGGGTTATGAGTTCTGAGCTGCCAAAGGCGTACGATCCGCAGGCGATTGAAGAGAAGTGGGCGCGGTACTGGATTGAAGAGAAGCTGTTTGCGGCGGAGTCGCCGACTGCGGGTGACCCCGCGGGAAAGAGCTTTGTGCAGCTGCTGCCGCCGCCGAATGTGACGGGCCGCCTCCATATGGGGCACATGCTCAACCAGACGGAGATGGACATCCTGGCGCGCTGGCACAGGATGCGTGGCGAGCGCAGCGTCTGGGTACCGGGCACCGATCATGCAGGCATTGCCACGCAGATGATGGTGGAGCGGCAGATGAAAGCCGAGGGTGGGCCTACGCGGCAGGACCTGGGGCGCGAGGCCTTCACCGAGCGCGTGTGGTGCTGGAAGAAGGAGTACGGCGGCGCCATCACGGAGCAGATGAGGCGGCTGGGTGCGAGCGTGGATTGGACGCGCGAGTACTTCACCATGGACGACCGGCTGAGCCTGGCGGTGCGCGAGGCCTTTGTGCGCCTGTGGGAGCAGGGGCTGATCTATCGCGGGGCGTACATCGTGAACTGGGATCCGCAGCTGCAGAGCGCGGTGAGCGATCTCGAAGTGGTGCACGAGGAGCGCGCGGGCAAGTTGTACGAGATTCGCTATCCGCTGGCGGACGGGTCTGGGTCGATCACCATTGCGACGACGCGGCCGGAGACCATGCTGGGCGATGCCGCCGTCGCAGTGAACCCTTCTGATGAACGTTATGCCTCGATGATCGGCAAGATGCTGGTGCTGCCATTGGTGGGTCGGGAGATCCCGGTGATTGCCGATGAGTGGGCGAACCCGGAATTTGGGACGGGTGCGGTGAAGGTGACGCCGGCTCATGATCCGAACGATTTTGCCATTGGGCAACGGCATAGCCTGCCGCAGCTGAACATCATGGATGAGGGGGCGCGCATCAAGCTCGCGGGCTCGCCGTATGACGGGCTGGACCGGTACGCTGCACGTGAACGCATCCTTGCCGATCTGGAAGAGCAGGACTCGCTGGTGGCGGTGAAGGATCATGCGATGGCTGTGGCTACGAGTCAGCGCACGGGGGCGACGATCGAGCCGCGGCTTTCGATGCAGTGGTTTCTTGCGGTGAACAAGGAGCCAGTAGATGGGGGCGAGAGCATCGCGTCGAAAGCCATCGCTGCGGTGCGCGAGGGGCATGTGAAGTTCACGCCGGAGAACTACGCCAAGACGTACTTCGAGTGGATGAATAACCTGCATGACTGGTGCATTTCGCGGCAGCTGTGGTGGGGACATCGCATTCCGGCCTGGTACTGCGGGGCTTGCAACAAGATGACGGTTGCCGTAGAGACACCACACTCCTGTAGCGGCTGCGGGATTACGGACATCAAGCAGGAGACCGATGTGCTGGACACGTGGTTCAGCTCGGGACTGCTTCCCTTCACAGTGTTTGGATGGGACGGAAGCGATACGATCACGCCAGATCTTGCGGCGTTCTATCCAACTGACTTGCTGGTGACCGGATTCGACATCCTCTTCTTCTGGGTGGCGCGCATGATCATGCTGGGCTGTCATCTGATGACAGACGTGCCGATGCCCGATGGAGCGAAACGCACGCTTGCGGATACGGTTCCGTTTCGCGATGTGTATATTCATGGCCTCATCCGCGACGCCAATCGCGAGAAGATGTCGAAGACCAAGGGCAATGTGATCGATCCAATCTCGATCATCACGCAGTACGGGACGGATGCGGTGCGCTTCACGCTGGCCTCGCAGGCTTCGCCGGGAACGGACATCGCGTTCAGCGAGGGACGCACGGAAGGCTATCGCGCCTTTGCGAACAAGATCTGGAATGCGGCGCGCTTTCTGGCAATGCAGATCGAGCGTGGGCGGGATGCGGGATATCGCGTCAGCTTGCACTCGCCCCTGGCGGGATCAGGTGTTGAAACCGCCGCTCTACCGGATGCGACGCCCCTCGAGACACGGTGGATCTTCGCCCGCTTGAACGCCGTGGCTGTCAGCGTAGAGAAGTCGCTGGGGGACTATCGCTTCGATGAGGCGGCACAGGCTGTGTACGGGTTCTTCTGGGGCGAGTTCTGCGATTGGTACCTAGAGCTTTCCAAGCTGCGGCTCGACTTCACCGTGGAGCGGAACGATGCCACAGCGCTGACGTTGGGTGCGCTGGTCAGTGTCTTCGAAGCCGCGCTGCGGCTACTCTCCCCGTTCATGCCGTTTCTTACCGAAGAGCTTTGGCATGCGTTGCACGGGCAGGTGGGCGTTCCGGCTCCGGCGAAGTCTATCGCGCTGACGCGGTATCCGCAACCTGAAGACTTTCTTGCCGATCAGGCCAGCGTTGAGGCCATGAGTACGTTGCAGGAGTTGGTGGTGATTGTGCGAGCCCTGCGCAAAGAGCTTGGTGTGCCGGAGAAAGAACCGACGCCCATCCAGGTGCATGCGTCTAATCGCATCGCCGCGCTGACCGATGCCAATGCGGGTCTGCTCGCAAAGCTGGCGCGCGTGAGCAGCGTGGAGCTGGCAAGTGAGGCGCTCAATGGCACAAACGCTCGCTCCACAACAGTCTTTGACGTAGCGGTGGTCTACGAGCGGCAGGTGGATGTGGCTGCTGAACGTGAACGGCTGACCAAGGACCTTGCGAAGTTCGACAAGGGGCTGCAGTCAGCGGAGAAGCAGCTTGGCAGCGAGAGCTTTCTTGCCAAGGCGCCGGCGCACATCGTGGGTGGCCTGAAGAAGCAGTCGGCCGAGACGCGCGCGTTAAAGGAGAAGGCCGAAGCAGCCCTGGCAGCCTTACCGCAGCATTGAAATTGCCGCGCGAGAAGCGGGCACCTCAAGGAGCAATTGCAGGCGTCTGA
>CAXTGN010000557.1:0-3643 GCA_964243455.1 uncultured Acidobacteriaceae bacterium | reverse complement strand
CCCTGAACCCTGCCTCTTCGGCATTGTCCAGGGCGGCATGTACCCCGATCTCCGCCAGCAATCCGCCGAGGAACTCGTTGCCATGGATCTTCCCGGCTACGCCATCGGCGGTCTCGCCGTCGGCGAACCCCGCGAGGTCACCCGCGAGATGATCGCCCACACCCTCCAGTTCCTGCCAAAGGACAAACCCCGCTACGTCATGGGTGTCGGCTACCCCGACGAGATCGAGGAATACGCCCGCATGGGCGTCGACATGATGGACTGCGTGCTCCCCACCCGCGCTGGCCGCCACGGCCTCCTTTTCATCCGCGAAGAACCCGCCGACCGCGCCAGCAAAGTCCTCCGCCTCAACATCAAGCGCGAAGACAACCGCGAAGATCAACGTCCGCCCGACCCAGGCTGCACCTGCCCCGTCTGCCGCCGCTACACCCGCGCCTACCTCCGCCACCTCTATGCCAGCGGCGAACCCCTCGGCGCTACCCTCAACTCGGTCCACAACCTCGCCTTCTACCTCGAAACCATGAACCGCGTCCGGGCCGACCTCGCACCCCAGCCCCATGGCACCCCAGCCCCATAGCCCCACAGCCCCTTGTTTGTCATTCCGCAGGGAACCCGCGTTCTGCCTTTGCTTTTCTCGTGTTGTCATTCCCCGAACGGGGAACCTGCTTCGCCTCGCCTCCTGTCCTTTCGCCGCCGCGCAGCGCCACCCTTTCGCCACCGCGCAGCGCCAAGCTGCGTACCCCAGCCCGCATCGCGCGCTCAACCCAATGTCACTCTGCCGGAGACGCCGCCCGATGAAGCCCCATTGGTTGCCTTACCTTGCCCTCACCGCAGCCTTCCTCACGGCAGCCCCGCCGCTCTACGCGCAGGACAACCCCACTCTCGTCGCCCCGCCACAGCTCCAGCAAGCCAGCGGCTACCCCGTCACCGGCCGCATGGTCTGTGCTGACACCCAGCGCGCCGCCCGCTTCGCGCAAGTAACCCTCATCTCGGGTTCGGCTGGTTCCGGGGACGGCAATTTCGGCCCTGGACGCCGCTCCACTGGCCGCACTGATCTCGACGGCAACTTCCTCATCCCCAACGTGCCAGCGGGCGATTACTACGTCACCGGCTCGCTCCCCGGCTACGTCAACCAGGCCACGCTGGTGCAAAGAACCCTCAATGCAGGCGGCGACCTCAGCGCCCTTGCGGGCGTGCCGCTCGTACACGTCGCGGCCGGCGGCGCCTCGGCCCCCCTCAGCCTGCAGCGCGGCGGCGTCCTCGCCGGCACCGTCCAGTGGGACGACGGCACGCCCGCCGCCGGCGTAGGCGTCTCTGCCCAGCCCGCAACCACGGGCACTTCCAGCACCCAAGGTCAGGCCGCGCAGCTCGGCCGAGGCTTCGGCAACGCCGGTCCCGGCGGCTTCGGCGGAGGCCAGACCGACGACCGCGGCCGCTTCCGCCTCAGCGGCCTCGCTCCAGGAAGCTACTATCTCCTCGCCAGTGCGCAGGCCCCCGTTCCGCAGCGACCCGGCGACACCGGCTTCGCCCGCACCCTCAGCCTCTCCGTCTACGCTCCCGACAAGGTCCGCCGTACAGACGCAAACCCCATCACGATCGCCGCCGGCGAAGAACGCGCCGACCTCAACCTCGTCCTCGGCCTCGCCGGCATGCACACCGTCTCCGGCACTGTCAGCTCCAGCTCCGCCTCGGTCCGTTCGGGCAACATCAACCTCACCGACCAGACCGACAGCACCCTGAACCGCAACGGCGTCATCAACTCTGACGGCAGCTTCACCGTCCCGTACGTGCCGCCAGGCACCTACACCCTCCGGGTCACCGCTAGCTCGCAGCAGCAAACCTTTGGCCGCGGTGCCAGCACCACCGACGCCACCCGCTTCCAGCCCGTGCAGGAATCTGTCACCGTCACCGACGGTGATCTTTCCGGCCTCGCCATCACGGTCACCGCCGCCACAGCCAGCAGTTCCCAGTAGCCGCACGTGAGTTCCAGCGACGACACGAGCCGGCACCGTCATGCACCCCACGGCGGACACAAACAACGAATCTCGCTGCTCGGCATCGTTTGTCAAACGACGTCAGCGAAGATGACTACTAACCGGAAAACCACATCGGCGTGCATGGCGGCGATACCGGGAGGATCAATGACGGATACAAAGACCCTGATTGAGGGCGCGTACGCCGCGTTCAACAAGCGGGACATCGACGCTGCCCTGGCCCTGATGACGGACGACGTGAGCTGGCCCAGGGCATCGGAGGGTGGCAAGGTCATCGGAAAAGACGAAATCCGCGCCTACTGGACCCGGCAATGGGCTGAGTTCGATCCCCACGTCGAACCGCTTGCCCTCACCGAAGGAGACGGCGGCAGGATCCGCGTCAGGGTGCACCAACTCGTCAGAGGCCTAGGAGGAGATGTTCTCTCGGACAGCGAAGTTCTTCACGTATTCACGGTAATCAACGGCCTTATCGCAGGGATGGACCTGGGAGACGACGGTGATGCGGTCAATAGCCCGTCGGCTGCATTCAGCCACCGGTCCTAGGAGCAACAAAGCAGATCAGCCGCAGCCCTGGCATAGCTTCACTGACATCCCGCAGATGAAGCGCGTTCTCAGGTCACCTACTTAGGCACGACCACCCGCAACACCCACGCCGTTCACTCCTCTTCCGAGATCTCGTGCGCCGCCGCCTGCAAGATCATCGCGGTCTCTTCCGACTCGCTGCACGTAAGCCGATTGCCATTCAGTTCAGCGGACATCAACAGCGTCGCGAGCGCCACGCGCGTGTTTCCGTCCGCAAAAGGATGGTTACGCAAAAGCGCCCAGGAGAGCGAGGCAGGGAGAGCCCCAACGCGATCCTTCCCGGTGTAAGTTTTGTTGGGGACGCCCCACGGCAGACTCCAGCGCGTGCTCATCCCGGACCCCCGAATCCGCCATAGGTCTGGATCAATCGTGCGTGTACGGCACGCAGAACATCACCTCGGAGGTAGGTGACGCTCACCTCGCCACTTCGGGGTAGCTGCGCCGATGCTGCCCTTCTGTTTGCAGAAAGGCCTTCACCTGCCGGGTAAACTCGGCATCAACCGGCGTCATCTGGAGCACGCCATCGCGAGTCTCCGCTTTCAGCAGCGATCCCTCACCTACCGCCATGTTTTCCATCAAAGGCTTCGGCAGAATGACGCCAAACCCATTCCGATTTGCGCACCTTGAGTTCCATCCCGATCACTTTAACTGCGTTCTAACGGGGCTCTCCTGCTTGCTTCCAGCGCACCCATAACCTTGACACAACGCCGCGCAACCGCGATGCTGAAGGCTTAGGTACGCGTTGCCTGGCCCCTGTCTGCGTCCGTGCATTTGCTTCGGCAGTGATGCACCACCGGGGTCCAGCAGCGCACCCAACGTTCTGAGTGGAAAATGCCTGCCAAGAGACGCTTTGTCTCGGCAGGCCGGATGTGCGGAAGTGATGATGAATTCCAATGCGCTGGCCTCCTTGGTGCTGGCAGCAGGCGGTGCAGGCGGCATCCTCGGCTCGTTTACGGGCCTGCCGCTGCTCCTCTTGATGTTCGGTGCCATGTACTTCCTCCTCATCGCACCCAACCAGAAAAAGCAAAAGCAGTGGCAAACCCAGCTTGCCAGCCTCAAAACCGGCG
>CAXTGN010000556.1:0-3647 GCA_964243455.1 uncultured Acidobacteriaceae bacterium | reverse complement strand
TTTGCATCACTTGCGTAACGATCCCTGCGAGCCGCAAGGTCATGGTTTCGGTGCGGGCGATTTTTCCAGTAGCGATGTTGCTGTTGTTGCTGTTGGTGCTCAGCGAGTTGGCCCCGGTTACCGCCGATACGACCTTTCCCTTCAGCCCGAAGAGGTTCGGGATGCCCATGGACTCTGCTCCGGTCCGGCTCGCGGTCGTGTTGTTCTCGAAGTCTGCATTATCAGTGATGATCTCCCACCTGCGCCGCTCTCTGATCTCGAAAGAAGGCACGGCTGCCAGGCCGCCAGAGGCTCGCGAGTTCGGTGGGTGGCGGTTGCACCGGTGGCATAGGCATCGTGACCGGCCGATAATCACGCGCCGCGGTCGGGTCGGCGATCTGGCTCATGGTCGGCGGCCGCCCGATATCCGAAAGCCGGTCAAACGTCCCGCACCCGGACAGCGATGTCGTGAGGAGCAGCAGGATCAGCCATCTTGAGCGTGTCATGGCGCCATCTCCCGCTGCTTCGAGAACTGCGTCATCGCGGCCACGCTGTAGGCAGGAGGAAGTCCAGACTCCTGCGGCGCCAACATGACCGGCGTGCTCGCCGGATCGACCTGCACCGTGCCTGCTCCTGTTACGCGAGCGACCAGGATGGCGCGAGAAACAGGGTTGAGAACGTGGATACGGTCATCCAGGCCTCCGTCCTCGATGGCTACTCCTTTGGCTACCAGGACCAGCCCGGTATCCTCCAGCCGCAGGAGCACGGACATGCCACGCGAGACCAACGATGGACGGCTGAGCTCTTCAGGCGATAACGGGTTGCCGACCATCATCTGATGTCGCAGCGCGAGGCCCATCGCCGCATCTACGGTGAGGAGCGTCCTGTCGCTGATCATGGTCTTGCGCACGCGTCGCACCTGCAAATCGGATGGGGTGATCACGGTGCCGGCACTCATATTGTGCGCCAAGACCGGGATCTGGATCATTTCCTGGATGGTCCCCGAGATCTGCAGCGGCACGGGATCCCCTCCAGGCATCTCGAACAGCAGGTCGGCAGAGAAACGGCCGCTGCCGCGGTCATAATTCAAGGCTTCAACATCCGGTTGGCCCGAGGCCTCCGCGGGAAGCAACGGCATGACATAGGTGCTCAAGCTTACGTCGGCATTTTCGGATGCTCCCGCAGCAAGGAGGGCCGGACGGATGACCGTCATCAGGTCGTCTCGGCTCACCGACCGAGACTTGCGCTCAAGGACAACGCGAGCAGGAGCCGGGCCCGGCTGCCAATCGACACCGAACTGCTCGGCAATTGCCGCGAGCTGAGGCTGCTCGATGACGAAACGGCGACCTGGTAGGGGCGCCGGTCCGATATCGCAATCCTGACCCGCTTCCAAGCCAGAGAACAGATCGGACAACTTCACGGCTTCTGATCGGACGATCGTCGAGCCACGCGGTTGCGCGGCTGACGCAGAGTTCGGCCAAACCGTCATGCTCGAGCCCAATGCCGCGATGAACGCGAACACGATGTTCAGCTTGGTGGTCATTTCAAGTTGGTCAGGGTCTGCAGGAGATCGTCCGAAGCGGTGATGACCTTGCTGTTCATCTCATAGGCGCGTTGCGCCGTGATAAGATCCGTCATCTCCGTGACCACGTTGACGTTGGAACTCTCGACAAAGCCCTGCATGACGCTGCCGAAGCCGGCTGCGTTCGGCGTGCCGGTGGTCGGAGTGCCCGATGCCGTCGTCTGCAGAAACAGGTTGTCGCCTTGCGCATCGAGGCCGGCTTCATTCGGAAAAACCGCGAGCTGCAGCTGTCCGACGGTCTGAGCCGCAGTCTGACCGGCGATCGTAGCCTGCACCTGTCCGGAGGTGTTGATCGTGATGCTCTGCGCGTTCGGCGGGACGGTGATGCCTGGCGCCACTGCGTATCCGTCGGAGGTCACGATGGTCCCGTCGGGACCCAGGGCAAAGGTACCGTCTCGCGTATAGGCTGTGTCTCCCGAAGGCAGCGTAACCTGAAAATAGCCGTTTCCTTGGATCGCGAGATCCAGGCTGTTGCTGGTCTGAGTAAGGCTGCCTTGCTCGCTGATCCGGTAGATCGCCGCTGTCTTGACACCAAGCCCTACCTGCGCGCCGGATGGAACGATCGATCCGCTGTCGGAGCTATTGGAGCCGACCCGGCGGAGGTTCTGATAGATAAGGTCCTGGAACTCAGCCCGACGGCGCTTGTATCCGGTCGTCGTCATGTTGGCGATGTTGTTCGAGATGACTTCAACGTTGGTCTGCTGTGCTTGCATGCCGGTGCCGGCGATGTCGAGTGCGCGCATGGTCTTCTCCTGCTGATGGACGCAACCGCGGCCTGGACTAGCTCTGCTGCTGAGTAATCTTGTCGATCGCGCTCTGCTGACGGTCAGCTTCACTCGAAACAAACTGCGAAATGAACTGGAACTCGCGTTCCGTTTGCATCATCTGGGTAAGCTCGCTGATAGGCTGCACATTGCTTTCTTCCAGGGAGCCTTGAACAACATGCGGCTTGATGGCGGGTTGTGGAGCAATGTTACTACGAAATAGCTTTCCACCCTCGGGAAGTAGCTGATTGGTGTCACTGACATCGACCACCCCCACCTGCGCGATGCGCCCGGTCTCGGCGCTGACGGTTCCGTCGGCGGCGACTTGGATATGACTGTCTCCGGCCGGCAACTGAATTGGACTGCCACTGGTATCGAGCAGAGCATTTCCCGATGAATCGGCGACGGTTCCGTCAGCGAGAAGCCCGAACCGACCGGAACGTGTTAGGCGAATGCCGTTCGCAGTCTGTACGGAGAAGAAGCCGTTGCTGCCGAGCGCCAGATCTAGAGGATTCCCGGTCTGGGTGAGAGTGCCAGAGGAGTGATCCCGGTAGGTTGCCCGGTCCTGCGCGAAGGACAATGTCCTGCCTCCTGGAACCGCATAAGCGTCCTTCTGTTTTACCAGGAAGTCGCTAAACAGCACCCGCTCCGC
The DNA here is from genome assembly GCA_964243455.1 of uncultured Acidobacteriaceae bacterium. GTDB lineage: Bacteria > Acidobacteriota > Terriglobia > Terriglobales > Acidobacteriaceae > Granulicella. The sequence goes on along the minus strand of CAXTGN010000556.1, from coordinate 670 downwards.
CTTGTAGCCGACCGTATTTACGTTGGCGATGTTGCCAGCAATCACGTCCATCGTGCGCTGCTGTGCTTCAAGTTTCGACAGCGCAATATAGGTCGGATTTTCCATCTCGCATCCCTCAGATCTCGTGATCATCCGGTACGAAAGCTACTAAATGGTTAGCAAATGGTGGCTACCGGAACCGAGAGGCTGCTACCGCCTGGTCATCACTCCTTAACCTCTTGCTGGCAGGGTTCTTTCAACCGTCAGAAGGACGGGCAGGCCCGCTACCAGCATATTTTGAGGATCGCCTTGATGAGTAGTGCAGTAGCGACGAACGAAGGAGAGGAGAGGACCAAGAAGTCGATTCCCAGCCGGAAACTCATCCTGCTCGCGGCGCCGTTGCTGCTGATTGTTATCACATCTGCTCTCTGGCTGAGCGGCATCTTGCCGACGAAGTTCGGGACCACTCTGCGAAGCCAGACCGATACCGCTGCCGAGAAACCAGTTCTGATCGATATACCAGATATCGTGACTAATCTAGATTCTGGTAACCGTCGTGCCATCTTCATCAAGTTGAAAGCGCGTGTCGAAATCTCTCATGTGAGAGATCAACCCGCGATCCTGACGAAGATGCCGCAGATTCTGGATGCGGTTCACACCTACCTACGGAGCATGCGTCCGGAAGAGTTGC
>CAXTGN010000555.1:0-3662 GCA_964243455.1 uncultured Acidobacteriaceae bacterium | reverse complement strand
GCGCACCGTGGGCGTACCGTGCAGCACCTATACACAATGCGACGGGATCCGTCACAGCCCAATTTCTGCCAGGTACACCTGTTCGCGGCCGAGGATCTGGAACGGCTGACGGCCGCGGGATTCCCGCTCGGACCCGGTGAGATCGGCGAGAACGTGCTCACGCGCGGCGTCGATCTGTTGAGCCTGCCTCGGCATACGCGGATCCGTTTGGGCAAAGACGCCGTGGTGGAGATCACCGGTCTGCGCACGCCGTGCTCCCAGATTGACCGCTATCGCGCGGGATTGCGGCCACTGCTGTGGGGGCCACGAGACACCAGGGGCAAACGCGAGCGCCGGGCAGGTGTGATGTCCGTTGTGCTTACGGGCGGCGAAGTGCTGCCGGGCGACAGCATGATCATCGACATGCCGCCCGCGCCTTATCTGCCCTTGGGCCCTGTGTAGCGGGGCGGCACGTCGGAGTGCAATCGCGTGAGGTTCGGTACGACCATCGAGGAGAACGACCTAATGCTTGTTGGCCCGACGAAGCTCGCGACATGCGCGTGTGGTGCCATAAAGCGGCCGTACAAAGGTGTGTGCGGCCAAGAGCCAGGGCTGCATCGGAGTTCGAGGATGGGTCGCGTCGTGGCCCGTTACACGCGCTATTAGAAGGAAGCACCATGCCGACAACTCGCATTAAAACAACGCTCGAAGCTATCAAGGGCGGCGTCAAGAACTTCACAATCGAAAAAGCGACTTCGAACATCGAGGGATGGGAGGACTATCTCTCCAAGCATGATCACGAAGGGGTGAAGAAGGTCGTTCAGGACCTTGGCAAGCTGAAGAAGCTGCTCCACGCCAAAGAGATCGATGGTGACGCGATCAAGACGCTTGTGGCCAAGATGGGAAAGGATACCGTTGCGGTTGCGGGTGATGAGAAGAACGCAAATGCGACGCACATCCGCGAGCTGGGTGAGGCTCTTTCCCAGGCTGCTCAAGAAGGCTGAAGCAAGAACTGGTAAGCAGGGCTTTACATCATGAAGCCGTACTAACCGGTGGCTCGATTCGTTGCGTAAGAGGGGTGTTGATTTGCAATGAGCGTCCCTCTTACGCAATCTTCACTGCAAACCGCAGGACTTACTGCCCGGTATAGGTGACTCGCCAGACGGAGTTCGACGCATCATCGGCGACGTAGAGCGCCCCATCCTGTCCAACGGCCACACCTGCCGGTCTGCCCCACACGCTGCCGTCAGGGTTCACGAAGCCGGTCATGAAGTCCTCGAAGTCCCCCGTGGCGGTGCCGTTCGCAATGCGCACTCGAACGACCTCATATCCGCCACGCACCGCTTTGTTCCATGAGCCGTGCGAGGCGACGAAGAGGTCACCCTGGTAGGGTGTTGGGAATTGCGTTCCGTGTAGAAGTTGATCTGTAGCGGCGCAAAGTGCGCCTGCAACAGGGTGTCTCCCACGATGGTCCCCGCGGCGAGTTCTGGATGGTCCGCGGGAAGCCGAGGCTCCGGATTCGACCCGTTGTAATACCAGGGCCACCCGTAGAAGCCACCCTCCTGCACGTGCGTCACATAGTCCGATGGCACATTGTCTCCGAGACCATCGCGTTCATTGACGCTTGTCCATGGGCGGCCACTCGCATCCAGGACCAAGCCCACGGGATTACGCAGGCCGGACGCGAAGACCGACTGAAATGTGCCGTCAATGGAGTACGCCAGGATGTCGGCGCGATGGAACTCCGAGCTGTCCGTATCTGTGTTCGTGATGTTGTTCGCAGAACCGACAGATACCAGTAACCGCGGCGACGCTTCCTGAGTAAAGGCGAGCGCGCGGGTTGTGTGGTTGCCACTGTTCGGGATATCCGTAGCCAGGGTTGTGGGGGCGGCAGATGCCACCGTATCCCCGAGCGCGTAGGGGAAGCGAACCAGCGACGCGGTGTTCGCGACATACAGCGACTGCGGGTTCGCTGCTGATGGATAAAAGGCCATGCCATACGGCGAAGTAAGCCCGCTCGCATAGGTGGATTGGCTAACTGCCGCACCATTTGCGTCGACGCCACGCAATACGTTGATGACACCGGCACCTGGCTGTGAAAGCAGAAGGTCGCCGTTGGCGGCAGCCAGCAGGTAGCGTGCATTGCTGAAGCCCGAGGCGTACAGCGTGACCTTGAAGCCCGGCGGAACGACCGGCAGCTGGCCCGGAGCTCGCGGCACCTGCACAGCATAGTTCGCAGCCGAGCCGGCAGGGTTCGGCGCGGGGAGGTCTGCGGTGATGATCTTGCGGCAGACCTGCGGTTGCTGCTTTGTGAAGTCGGTGAAGACACTTGCGCCCGTGATGTCTGGGGCTGAGCAGCCATTCGGCACCGCAGCAGGCGCGCCCTGTCCTGAAAGGGCGACCGTCCAGTTGGCAGGTGCGAGCGACAAGGTGGGCTGAAAGGGCGCGGAGGCCGGGGTGATGGCAAACAGCAGAGTGGCGTTCCTCACCGGGTCGCGCATGATGTTCAGCAACGCCGAAGCCGTATTCGTCGGCGCGACTCCGCCGTTCGGCGTGGTCGCGGTGAACAGGCGACCGCAGGAGGTTCCATCCCCCGCAACACCGCCCGAGGAGTTCACGCACGCGGCCAGAATGTTTGCGAGCGAATGGACCGTACTGACGGGGGCTGTGACCGTGCCGGGCAAAGCGGGCCCGGGGACCTGTCCCGTAGCTGGATTGGCGAGCAGATTCGCCAGGGTGAAGGCCGCGTTCAGCGCAGCGGCATCGATCGCCGAGGATCCGACTGCGTCGGGCGCTGACATAAACGGCATCAACGCATTGACGGCGGCCACGGTCGTGCGCTCGTCCACGTAGAGAAAGGTCGATGCGCTCAGAGCACCGCATGGACCGATGGCGCTCATCAGCACCAGGGCCGGGTTGCTGTGACCAAGGCCGGGATCGCCTCCGGTGCCGGTCAGGTAGACAGGCGTTGTTGAGGACGGGCAAGTGTAGTGACCGGTCAGGGTGAACCCACCCGAGGCGTCGGTGGTCACGGGAGCGGTGAGCAGCGCGGTGGCAGCGGATCCGTCCCCCGCCGCGCCTGCGGCGTAGAGCTGAATACTCGCCCCGCTCACAGGCTGCTCACCGCCGTTCAGTTGCCCCTGCCTGGCCGCAGCGGCATATCCTGTACCCGTCGTCGTGCCGCCAGTGCCGCCATGCATGCCGCAACCGAGCGTGCCGAGCAGCAGAGCTAAAGTGAACGATTGCAGGATACGAAGATGGCGCATAGGAGCCCTCGGTGCGAGTCGCCACTCTACCTGCAACGGGGACCCGCCAAAAGTGTACGCGCAACCTGTCCAACTGTGCGCCAAGGTACAGATGCGTGTTTCATCTGATTACATGTGTGCCGTTTTGAGTTACTGAAGCAGCCGATGGATCGCCGAAGTGGTATTTCTGTGCGGCTCCGTTTGCCTTAGCTTCACCACATGCTCACGCCGTTTCTGCTCTTGTTCCTCGCGTATCCCGGCACCAAGGCGGACCTCGGCCTGGACACGGCAAAAGGTGCCTCTCTCCTGCGGGGCTGCGAGGCGGAGCTGCGGCTTATACAGACCGACGCGCTCCCGGCGCCAAACCAGAGCGACCTGCTCGGGGGCAGCTATTGCGTGGGATACGTGAATGGCTTTGTGGCGAACTTCACATCGGGC
>CAXTGN010000554.1:0-3663 GCA_964243455.1 uncultured Acidobacteriaceae bacterium | reverse complement strand
TTGTCTCGGTGGCTCTGAGGCGTAGCGGTCGATCGGCGAGTGAGGCTGCTCCGAGTCGCACTTCAGCGATCCGTGTACCGTCGAGCAGAGCGATGCCTGCAACGGCAGTTTTTGAGATGGCCTGCGCGTTGCGTGTGCCTACCTTGCGGATGAAGTGTCGCCAGCCTGTCAATTCGCGCTTGACCAGCACGGAATACAGCAGTTCATCGGGGCGCAGGGCGGTTTTCTTGTAGCCAAGGTGGAACTCTCGATAGGGCAGCACGCGTGTTCCGCTCGTGCTGATCAGCTTGACCTCGGCGTTATAGGCGAGAAGCGCGGGCGGTGTATCGGCTGCGGGTGAGGCGTTGCAGAGATTGCCGCCGAGGGTGCCGCGATTTTGGTTGGCGATGGAGCCGGTCCAGGAGGCGGCACGCTCCAGCAAAGGCAGTTCGTTGGTGATCGGACTGTGCCGGCGAATGTCGGTGAACGTTGTGCCCGCACCGATCTCGATCACCTCGGGCTCAACACAGATGAAGCGGAGCTCGGGCAGATGCTGGATCGATATGAGCGATGTGCCCTGCAGACGGCCTGTGTTGAAGGCGACCATCAACTCCGTGCCGCCTGCCATGGGGATGTAGCGGCCGGGCTGTTCTGCCAGTAGCTGGAGTAGTGTCTCGAGCGAGGTTGCGGCGGTCAGGTTGTAGGCTGCGGCGTCCGAGCGCATCAGCGTTGCCCTGAGCCGTTCGCGTCCTGGATCGGGCAGAGGGCGCTCGCCGCCTGAACGGCCTCGAAGATGCGCATGTATCCCGTGCATCGGCACAGATTGCCGGCGAGTCCTTCGCGTATCTGCTCGAGCGTCGGGTTCGGGCAGCGGTCCAGAAGATGTTTGGTGGCGAGCACCATGCCCGGTGTGCAGATGCCACACTGCGCGCCGCCACGCTCCAGAAAGCACTGTTGGATGGGATCGAGATGCGCCTCGGATCCAATCCCTTCGATGGTGCAGATCTGCGCGCCGCTGGCCTGCAGGACGGGCACGAGGCAGGAGTTCACAAGATCCCCGTCCATCAGCACCGCGCATGCACCGCATTCACCCTCACCACAGCCCTCTTTCGTGCCGGTCAGCCGGAGGTCCTGCCGCAGCACATCCAGCAGCCGCTTCATGGGTGGCACATTCACCGTGACCCGCCGCCCGTTGACCGTGAATGACACCGTGCTCATGCGAGCACCTCGGTCCGGGTATCACGATCGACACCGGGCGCGAGATCTTCCGTGCCGCCATGGGGCGAATGTGTGAAGCCCGTGAAGCATTCAAAAATGTCCTCCGGCAACAGCGGAATGCTGGTAAAGGACACACCCGTGGCGTTCTCGATGGCATTCAGGATCGCCGGCGCAGGGCCATCCATGGGCAGCTCGCCAATACCCTTGGCACCGCTTGGCCCGTGCACGCTGGGGATCTCCGCGAAGTGCGCGTAAATCATGGGAAGATCGGCGCTCGTGGGCATGATGTAGTTGGTCATCTGGTTGTTCATCATGCGGCCGTCCCGGTACTCGCAGCGCTCGTAGAGCGCATAGCCGATCCCCTGGGCGACGCCGCCTTCGATCTGGCCTTTGGCGAGGACAGGGTGAATCACCTTGCCGACCTCCTGCAGCGCATCAAAGCGCGTGACGCTAGCAGTGAACGTCGTGAGATCGACCGCGACCTCCGCTACGTAGACGGCCCAGCCATAGTCGGGGTACGCGTCTCCGCGATACAGCTCGTCGTCCCAATGGACAGGCTTCACCGGCTCATAGCGAACACTGCTGCTCAGCTCCCCGTGCTCCTGGATGTAGCTTGAAGCTGCGTCCTGAAAGTCGGCGAGGGTGTACGTCGCACCCAGCCCGGCAAAGCCGTGCAGGCTGCCGAGCAGTTTCTCTGCGGCGCGCTCTACCAGCTTGCCGACGATCATCGCGGTGCGGCTCGCAACGGTGGGTCCGGAATTCGGAACGCGCTCCGAATCGGGGAGGTCGATGGTGATCTCCTCGTAGGGCAGGCACAGGGCGTCCGCCGCGACCTGGCAGAGGATGGTAAAGGTACCCTGTCCAAACTCGGTGGACGAGACCAGGAGACGAGGTTGCAAGGTGGTTGCGTCGATCTCGATGCGCACCTCGGAGTTCAGGCGTCGCTCGCCCGAGCCCGTGAAGCCAGCGCCGTGCATGAAGCAGGCAAACCCCACCCCGCGCTTGATGGGGCCGTGCCGGTTCTCCTCCGCAAACCGCGCGAGTTTCTCGTGGTACCCGTGCTCCTCCAGGGCCTGCGTCAGCAGCTCCTGCATTGGCACGTGTGATGTGAGCGGCTGACCTGTTGCTGTGCAATCACCCGTTGCAAGGAAGTTGCGGCGGCGCAACTCTTCAGGCGACAGACCCACCACACGCGCGATCTTGTCCATGTGGCGCTCCAGCGCGAACAGCGATTGCGGCGCGCCGAAGCCACGAAAGGCGCCGTGCGGTGGCACATTGGTCGCCATCGCTTTGGAGCGCACCCGAAGGTGCGGCCATTTGTAAGCTCCAGGTGCATGAATCGTTCCACGCGACAGCACCACCGGCGACAGCGTCGAGTACGCGCCGCCATCGATGGCGAACTCGATGGTTCCGCCCAGCAGCCTGCCGTCTTTGCTGACGGCGGTGCGATGCCGCGTACGCGAAGGATGCCGCTTGGTCGTGGCCACCATGTCTTCGGCGCGGTCATAGACGAGCTTTACCGGATGCCCACACTGCATCGCCAGCAGGGCCGCATGCGAGCCGATTACGGAAGGGAAGTCCTCCTTGCCGCCGAAGGCTCCGCCCGTCTCCGTCTGCATCACGCGGCACTTCTCCGCGGGCAGACCGAAGACCAGCGAGAGCGCATGCACCAGATAGAAGGGGCACTGCATCGACCCACGCACGCAGACGCTTTCCACCCGACCCTCAGCGTCGCGGAAGCACTCTGCGATGACGCCGTTCGGCTCGATGTAGAGCTGCTCCTGCGCGCCCGTGGTGTATTCGCCTTCCACGATGAAGTCAGCCTCTTCGAACGCCTCGGCCAGGCCGTCTTCTGTGGCTTCCGCATCGCCGGTATACATCGTGTATGTCTTGAAGCAGTTGACGGACCCGCCCCAATCCACGCCGTTCCAGACAATGCGGTCGACATCGTTCTCCGCGGCGGCGGCTTCGCTGTCTTCGATGGTGAAAACCCCGGGTGGCTCGTCATACTCGATTGTGATCCCGGCTATTGCCCGCAGAAGCGCAGTCTTCTGCGGATGAGCGAGCAGAAGGATCGGCTCTTCCGGATGATTGATCAAGGTTTCCGCGAGGCACGGGTGGTCCTTGATCAGGTGAACGATCGTGTTCTCTCCCGGGATGTCACCCGCGCGAACGACCGCGTACTCGGTCCAGGGGATCTCCGGAGAAAAGTGAATGTTTCGAATGCTGCCGCGGGCTACGGAGGAGCGCACCGTGGCGCCATGCCACATCCTCGGCAGGCTCAGGTCATCCACGTATTGAGCAACACCCCGTACCTTTGCTCGGCCCTCCTTCCGGAGCGGCGAGGTGCCCAGGACCGGTGCTGTGTGGTCAGCCATCGCGGGTGCGCCTTCCCAGGCGGGGTTTCGGAAGAGCATAGCCGAAACCACGCTGGGCGTCACTCACCCAAGCCGATGCCTGCTGTCT
>CAXTGN010000553.1:0-3666 GCA_964243455.1 uncultured Acidobacteriaceae bacterium | reverse complement strand
GCCATAGCCGCCTGAAGTCGGCCCGTAAGCGATCGACGGGTTTCAGCGTAGGCGAGGGCAGCAGGAATTTTCAGTTCGACTTCCGTCCCTGTGCCCACCCTGCTCCAGATGGCTAGTTTGCCGCCGATCTGATGTGCACGTTCCCTCATGCCAAGCAGTCCCCAGTGTCCGGGTCGAGAGCCACCGTTAACCAATGCCGGGTCGATACCCATCCCGTCGTCACGAATCTGCATGCGAAACTCGCCCGCATCATAGGTCAGCTCTGCTTCAACCATCGTCGCCTGGGCGTGGCGGAAGGCGTTTGTCAATGCCTCCTTTCCAATCCGATAGGTTTCCTCTCCGATTATGGGATGAAAGGCATGCGGCACACCATGACGAATCAGCTTGAACTCGGTACTTCGTGTCTTGCGTAGGGCGGCAGCAACTTCGGCGATAGCATTTGAGAGATCATTGCTTCCTCTTGCTTCACCGCGAATGTCCAGTACCAACTCCCTCCCTTCCAGCATCACGCGGTCGGATTGCTTCAATGTTTCTTCCAGCAACTTCCGTGCAGGTTCCTCTTTTCTCAACTGGTTCGTTCCGGTGTTGAACCGCAGCAGAAGCCCTTGTATTGCCTGGAAGAATGTATCGTGCAGGTCGCGCGCAATTCTTTCGCGCTCGCGCATTCTTGCTTCAAGCACTAGATGCGCTCGGTCAACAAGCACCCTAACCCTCAGCAGGTACAAGAAGGCGAGCATGATGCAAGCAGCACCCACCATACCTAGCTGAAACCACGCCTTCTGGTACAGAAACGCCTCTTGCAGGATGGTGTAGGAGAACACCGGGCCGCCCCACACTCCGTTGCTGTCGGTCGATCGAACGAGAAAACGGTGCGTACCCGGAGGGACGCTGGTGTAGATTGCCGCTCTGGATTGGCTTCCGTCTTGCCAGTCCGGGTCAACACCCTCAAGCCGGTATTGCAAACGAATGTTGTCTGGAGTACTAAGGTCGATGGCCGCCATGCGAAGCTCGGTGCGGTGCGGCCCGGGGGCCACGGTTAAGCTAGTGCGGACTGGAACCTGCACGCCTTCAACCATCACACCACTGAGAAAAATATTCGGCCGGCGGCCCACCCCCGGCCACTTGCTCGTATCCAGCTTGGCCAATCCCTTCACCGTCGCCACCCAGAGCGTACCGGGGACCGTTTGCACGATATCAGGCACACCCTCGCTTGCCTGGCTGGAAAGCAGACCATCAGACGTGTTGAACCAGGCGTAGTCCAGATTCGCGTCGCTTGTACCGACACTTCTCTGAAGAGACTCAGCAGCAAAGGCATAAATCCCGTTTCGGCCGCTGCACCAGAGCTTCTGACCGGAGGTTTCGACCATTCCGCTAAGGTTCAGCGTTTGTAACACCAGTTTGGATCGATTGTTCTCGATCCGCGCCAGTCCGGAGAGAGCGCCTGCCACGTAAAGATTCTTAGAACCGTCCTCCATGAAACGCGCAAACGGCTCATCCTTCAGCGATGGAGACGTAAACTTCTGAAACCGGCCACCAACGAATCGATCAATGCCGGCTTGAGATGCCACCCAAAGCGTGTGAACTTGATCGCGGTATATTCCCAGCGTCCGATCACTTGAGAGCCCATCGGCGCGAGTGTAGTTTCGAAATCGCTCTCCCTGCATATGACTCACGCCATCCCGGGTTGCTAGCCAAAGCGAGCTGTCTTCAGAGACAACGATTTGAGTGATTACGTCGTCTGCAAGCCCCTGATCCTTTGAGTATTGTGTAAAAACACCATCATGGAACTTGAATAAACCACCACCATACGTTCCAATCCAGACGTTCTTCTGATCGTCCTCCGCCAAGGCCCACACGCACGTGTTCTTCAGACCGTCTTTCCCGCCGTAGTTTCGGAAAGTTTTTCCGTTGTAGACGGAAAAGCCGCAGTTGCTGCCGATAAAAAGCTCGCCATCCCGCCCGGCAAGTACTGCGATCGGTTGGTCGTTTGGAAGGCCGTCCGCATGCGTGTACACCCGAACTGCAGCCGGTTTATAGTGCACCAGGCCATTGCCATTTGTGCCCACCCAGAGATCGCCTTCGTCGCTCATATAGATCGACCGCGCAACCACACTTGTATCCGTGGGCTTAAGGCGACCATCACTGAATTCGAAGAGGCCCTGGCCGGTGGCAATCCAGATCCTACCCTTCGCATCTTCGTAGAGGTGATCGGACGAGCCCGCGTTTGGGACAAAGGGAACTCCCTCAGGGCGGACCGTCTCCACCACGCGACCAACCTGTCGGCGAACTCCTCGGATTGTTCCGTACCAAAGGACACCATCGTGACCTTCATGTGCGTCGAATACCTGATCTTCGTGTACTCCCAATTGCACAGATGTGATGTGAGGCGGAACTACTCTTCCGCCGTCCAGCTCTAGCAAACCTCTGCTCGTGACCACAATGAGGTTTCCACTCGCGAGCTCAGAGATCCTTTCAACGTAATAGTTCCGCAATATCGGATGGAGAGTACCGCTTGAGTATTGATAAAGACCGACGCTCGTACCCACCCAAACCGACCCGTTGCGGGTCTGAAGAAGAGCTCGGACTTCCTCGGCATCGGCCTTCTCTGACGCCACGTATGTCACTTGGGGCGGGTCGACTTGATCCTGCGCCGGTTTGGGAATAAGCACCACACCTGCTTCAGTACCCACCCATAAGTCCCCGTTCGACGCCCGCAATAGGGCATTTACGGCGCCTGCAGATTCTTTGCCCCTTCGGGGAAGGGTTACTCGGTGGAAGTCGCGACCATCGAAGCTAGCGAGACCCGCCCCGGTCCCGGTCCACAACAGCCCGTTTCCTGTTTGCACGATTGCATTCACAACATTCGATGGCAATCCGTTCTCGACAGTAAAGTCAGAACGGATGTAGTCGCCCGCCGCAGAGGTAACATGTCGCGGGTAAACTTGCGCTGCCACCTGCAGGGCCAAAATCGAAACGAGAAGGGCCAGAGACCCTGGATAGCGCGCGCTTCCAATCCCGACATCCGGCAATGAACGCAGCATGAGCCGGGCCCACCGCACCAACATGTCGAGCATTGGCGAACCGTTCACTCGGTGGCTCCGATGAAGATGTTTTATCACTTACGGCGTCAGTGTTGGCGTTCGAGAACATTACCACCACCCTGCTGAACACGACCGTGAACCGATCCTTTCTCCTGGTCGAAGTATGCAGACCGATCGCCCACTTCAGATTGCAACATCGCATCGTTAGGACGACTCACCTCAATTTCAGTCTCAGTCTATCGTGCACCGCCGAGACCAGGAACTGCTACGTCCTTAAGGGGCTTCTGCCAGGAATATGACGTTTGCTTCACCCTAGATCGTCAACATCAAGCACCGTTCTCTTGGGAAGAGCGACTCTTCCCTGCTGCGGCCGGCGTTGCCGTCCTCCGGCACCCATCTCGATCGGGGACACCCCGCAACACCCCGTCATAGAACGGCGTTCCTGCGGAACGCTTGAAGCGGTAACCAAGCCTCCCTAAGGGGCCCTGCCCCGATCGCGCGCCGCAAGCCGTCTCCCCATAATTCTGCTGCGCAGAATCACTTCGCTGCGCTCGCCCTGCACTTCGTTACGGGTGGGCGATACCCCTCAGCTTGCACCTTGCTACCCCCGCCTTCGCCAGGTGGC
>CAXTGN010000552.1:0-3682 GCA_964243455.1 uncultured Acidobacteriaceae bacterium | reverse complement strand
CTTCGATAGCAATCAGGCCCTTCACAGACTGCAGCTCCAGATCAAGGTTCAGCGATAACGCAAAACATCGCTCGATGGGTGCCGCGATCAAAGTAGCCGCTTCCAGTATGACCATAGCCAATTCGATACATCAGGTGGGAAAACGTTTGTCGATCCATTCGCTATGGAACGCTCTCCAGCCCCGACCCCTTCGCTGCCACCAGCGCCCTCACCCTTGCCAGGTCCAACAACTCCACGCCTCTTACCTCCTTTCACCTCTTACAACCGGCGTTGTCGTGGGTAATTCCAAAATGCCGATCCCCTTCTCGAGCATTAATGATTGCCGGTCCCATTGCGCCTCCCGCTAGCGATGCGGCGCTTCAAATGATCTTGGAAGAGGCGCATCGGGAAGGATAAGGACAACGTTGGAAAGGTCCTGATCTTTGAGAGCGAACGATGTTGACCCTGGGCCGAAAGCAGCCGTGACGTCGCCTCCTGCAGGAGCGATGTTTCCAAAGGGTGCGGTGACCGTGTACGTTCCGGGCGGAAGACGGTCCAAGTGGAAGACCCCTTTGGAGACGACAGCCAGGAAATAAAGCGATGGGTCTGAGGTCTCGGTAACGGTGACCTCTGCACTGGTGATGGGTCTGCCATCGCGCGCCACAACCTTCCCCTGAACACTGTAGAAGCCTGCAAGAGGAATGTGAATCTCAAGGTCTTTGAGTTCCTGACCTGCGGCGAGAGGGTACGTCCTCGCCAACATAGGATGAACCGTGTCGTTTGTGTAGAAACGTACTGCGCCTAGGATCGTACGGACCATGGTCTCATCAAGCTGTATAGGTAGCTTCTGAAGTTGAACGGCTGCTATGCGGTAATTGCCGGGTGGAATCCCGGCAATCCGAAACCGTCCTTGATCGTCAGTTTCAGAGTCGCGTTGGACGAACTCCGAACGAGAGATGTCGCCTAGTTGCAGTTGAGGACTGCCGGCTCTGGGGCTTGGGTCAGCAGTGTTCTGGAGCTCGATACCGACCTGGATGGCGGGCGAGCCGTCGGAATAAACCACGTGTCCGGAGACAATGGCGCCACGCTCAAGCGAGATGTCGAACGTCTGCGTGCCTTGGGTGCCGACCTTCACACTCCCTTGAGCTGCGACGATCTTCGCGAACAACCCCGCGAGCGAGGTGTCAGCAGGGCTGCGAGTGAGTTTGTCAAACGGCGAGAGATAGCCGTCCAGGTAGGGAATGAGGATGTACTCATCCGGGACAACGTGCTCAAAAAGGTAGGTGCCGTCCAGGCCGACACGTTGAAAGTCCCGGTGCTGACCATCCAAAGAGGTGAGGAGAATAGCAGCATTCCGAGCCGGTCCGTGGCTATCGGAGAGAATCACATGCCCAGTAACACGAGCCTCGGATACGGTTTCTGCTCGTCGCGATGGAACCTGCGCTGCACCTTGAACTTCTACCCCTAAAGTCATGAACGCCGTCAGCAGGAACAGAAATTGAGGGTGGACACGCATGGAAGGCATTTTAGTGAACCAACGCCTTCTGCCGAAGAGAAGCCAACCAGCTGGCGTGTACACACTGAAACGTTCGCTTCAGGCGAGTACAGTCCAGCCTCTTCGCCGTTCTCTCCCTCTCGCCCGGCTGACCTTCTGCCCACGTCACGCCTGCCGGAGTGCGCCCAAAAGAAGTTTGTACCCACTTGCTTAAAATTAGGGCTCGTTTCTCTACACTGGAAATAAGTGGGCACAGCAGTACGGCCAGCAACAGGACAGCAGCTGCAAGGGTAATAATATACTTGACTGAGCAGCAGGTTCTCCCTACTTTAGGGCATGGAAGGCGTCGGCTACTATGGCGTCACCTTCCGTAAGCATGTCCTCTTGATCGGTGAGAGCCTCGTATGCCTGAACCCTACCCCTACCTGCGTTGCCCTCTGTGTACCTTATCCATTCCGCTGCCCGATTCCACCCTTCTAGATACAGCAGCGCGTCGTAGGTCGTTGCCCCCGGATACTTGGCGCGCATGGCTTCTATGCCCGTGGTGCGTGCGAGTGTTTCCAGCGAAAGCAATAGACGTCCATTCGTGGAACGCGAAAACAGCGGAAGATCGGTGGAACAAGCGAATCGAGTTCTACTACCGATTTGAAGTCGTATGCGCTCACGAAAACTGCGGAGTTCACACAACAGTATTCGCCGCAACTCGCCGCTATGAAACGCCCAAGAGTCTAGCGGAAGCATGGGCAAAGCGAGTTACGAAGCATCGACGAAAACCGGATCGAGACCTGGATATAGCATCGTTTGCTCCAATGGACACGCCGCCAGCGATGCAAAGAGCATGTGCAACTTTGAGGAGGTTTCCCGCATTTGGTAGAGCACGATTTTGGGCACAAAGTGCTAAACTCCTGTATAGGAGTTCTGACTGCGCCTTCCCCGTCCATCCGCCAAGATTACGCGGGTGATGCGCCAAGTTAGCGAACCCTAGCCGGATGCCACGGTCACGCCTAGCTGCATTTTACTACGCGGCGGAAAGGCGACGTGCGCAGACGCAGCGAACTTCGGTGGTGGTCAAGTTTGAAATCTGTCGGCTGTTCAGGAAGATGTGACGGCTTAGCGCTGATTCAGAACCTATGTTTGAGGCGCATCCAAGCCGCTGTCAAACCTGCCGAAAGCAGTAGCGCCCCAAACAGCGCCTCAAATCCTCCGTCATACGGGCCATGGTGCATGCCGTCATAGATTGTGACGAGGCCGATCACTGTCGCACTAATCGTTAGAAAGGCCTTGGCTACTTCTTTCATCACGCCATGCTCTCAGTTTGAGGGATAGGCTGCGGAACGGCCTTCGACCTTGACGATGCTGAATTGAGGGGTGCACTCATCCCAAGCCATGGACAGCCCCATCAGATCGAATTGAGCAAAGAACATCTCCCAGGAGATCACGTATATCTCGGTAATGTACTCGTCAATCTCTCCAAACAGGAAGGTCAGTATGGCCGGTTCGCCATCGAACTTGTGACGACGCACCTGGGCCGGGACGGCACCATTGTCGTTTGCCCACTTCTGGATCAGCAAATGCTCGCGAGTTGGAACCATGAAGACGCCTCACTTCGGGCGTACAACGTCGTTCATGTCGCCTAGCTTCGTGTTGGGATGCGCTACCGCCTGAAAGAGCCTGTGTCCGGTTTCAGGTGTCTCACGTTCGCTGCCTGAAGGCCTTTGCTTCCGGTTTCCACGTCGAAGTCTACGGACTCGCCTTCTTTCAGCGATTTGTAGCCCTCGTTTTGAATGGCGGTGAAGTGACAGAAAACGTCCGGGATACCGTCTGCTACTAGGAACCCGTACCCTTTAGCGTTGTTGAACCACCCGACCTTACCTGTGTGTTTCGCCATGTCCGTCTCCGTTCGGGTGCATTCCCGACCATACAACGAAAGACTGATGTCTTTGCATGGGCCGCACTCATACGCCTGAATTGTTCGCACGGCGCATTTAGGCTCTCAGGACAGACGCAAGTCTTCTCTATTCACCAGGGTCGGATTGACGCAGTGGTTCTCGCTCTGGATGCAATCTAGCCAACTCTTCAACGGTGAAACTCGTCACGGTGCGGTCCGAAAAGTAGACGAGTAACTTGTGGTCGGCAATATCGGCCTCGGTGAGGCTGAGGGATTCTTCACTGGGCATGGTAGACCTCCTTGCGGCAGTATCGGCGCAC
>CAXTGN010000551.1:0-3694 GCA_964243455.1 uncultured Acidobacteriaceae bacterium | reverse complement strand
CCGAGCTCTCGTTCCAGCCCCAGCAGGGCAGCGGCGGCATTGGCCGAGCCTGCACCCAGACCACCCTGGATGGGTAATCGCTTCTCCAGGCCGATACCCACGTCAGCCAGGAATCCGAGCCGATGGAGAGCGCCGGCAATCATCTTGTAGATCGTGTTGCGCTCCGCATCGCCGCGGGCGGTGGAGGGCACGCCGGGATGATCCGTTTCGAGGACGATGCGGGTGGTCGTTGCTCGCTGGGCCGATACGGTGACCAGATCATGCAGGGCCAGCGTCGCGTAGCAGGTGGTCAGGCCGTGGAAGCCATCCGGGCGTCCCGGGCCGACGACCAGGCCGACATTGATCTTGCAAAAGGAACGGACGCGGGTAGCCACCCCCATATTGTAGGGAGCCGCCGTGGAGAGTGACTCAGGATGGGGCGGCTGCACGAAGGTAACGCTTCGGAAGCGGTATTCAGAGCCACCCATGAGGGATTCAGGCGAAGTTGCCTCCCTCCTACACTCCGACTTAAGAGATCAACGAACGAGTCGGAGGAGTAGACAGGTGAAGACCGCGGTGGAACGTCTCGAGATGGCCATTGCAGCGCTGCCGGTCAGCGCTTCGCCCTTCGCGGTCCTGCGCATCGGCATGGACGACTTCCGCCTGGTGAACGAGACGCACGGCCACGCAATTGGCGATGAGGTCCTGGAGTTGGCCGAGCGTCGCCTGCAGGCTGCCGTTCGCGAGAATGAGGTGGTTGTGCGTCTGCCGGGCGATGAAATCGCGGTTCTGCTGCACTCGGTGGAGTCCGTGATGCGGGCGGGTGCTGCTGCTGACCGGCTGAATGACCTCCTGCAGCGGGTGTACCTCGTGCAGGGTGAGGTGGTGAACGTCACCGCGTGCATCGGGGTGTCGCT
Source organism: uncultured Acidobacteriaceae bacterium (assembly GCA_964243455.1). Classification (GTDB taxonomy): domain Bacteria; phylum Acidobacteriota; class Terriglobia; order Terriglobales; family Acidobacteriaceae; genus Granulicella. The sequence continues at coordinate 2,798 of CAXTGN010000551.1, read as the reverse complement.
GGCTCCCGAGGACGGCATCCATGCCGAGCTTCTGCTGCAACGCGCCGGTGCGGCGCTGCAGTGTGCCAAGGCCGCAGGGATCGGCATGGTGCAGTTTTTTGAACCGGCGATGGAGGAAGACCGAAAGAAGCGACATTCCCTCTCGTTGGACCTGCGCAAGGCATTGCTGCTGCAGCAGTTCGAGGTGCACTACCAGCCGCAGGTGGACATGCAGAGCCAGACCCTGACAGGGTTTGAAGCGCTGTTGCGCTGGCGGCACCCGGATCTGGGTTGGATCTCGCCGATGAGTTTCATTCCCCTAGCGGAGGAGATCGGGCTAATGGGCATGATCGGCGACTGGGTCCTGCGAACCGCATGCGAGCAGGCTGCGCTGTTACCCGAGCGCCTTGTGATTGCCGTGAATGCGTCGCCCGTGCAGTTCAAGACTGGATTGTTCGCGCATTCGGTCGCGACCGCATTGCAGCGTGCGGGGATATCGGGCAGCCGGATCGAGATCGAGATCACCGAGGGCTTGTTGCTGAAGAACGAGGCGATCGTGGTCGCCGCGCTCCATAGCCTTCACAAGCTGGGTGTGCGTTTGGCCATGGACGATTTTGGGACCGGCTACTCCAGCCTTGGGCAATTGGCCAAACTGCCCTTCGACAAGATCAAGATCGACCGCTCGCTGGTGGGTGGAACCGCAAAGGAGCGGGCCATCGTTCGGGCCATTGCGACGCTGGGCGGAGGTATCGGCATGGCGACGGTTGCAGAAGGTATCGAGACACCCACGCAACTGGCGCACGCCGAGGCTGACGGGTGCAACGTCGCCCAGGGATACTTCTTCGGCAGACCTGTACCGGCAACGGAGTTGCCGGCTTTGCTCGAGCGCTTTGCCGTGGCAAACGATGTACAAATCAGCGTGGGAGCATAGGGACGTGAACGACAAGATTTATCAGATTCTGTACTGCAGCCGGAACAACATGCGAGGCGCGGTAGAGGACGTGAAAGAGCAAATTGAAGGGATCTTGTGTTCCTCACGAAAGAACAACGCGAAGGTAGGCGTGACCGGCGCGCTGTTTTACAACACCGTGTTCTTTGCCCAGGTACTGGAAGGCAGCTTTGCGGACGTCCAGAGCGTCTTTGAGCGACTGCAGCTGGATCCGCGGCATTCGGATCTGGTGGTGCTGCAAAGTGGCTTTATCGCTGAGCGTGACTTCAGCAACTGGTCCATGGCATACGCCGGAACCTCTGCCGACTTTTCCCTGCCCTTTGCTGCGGGCAGCGATCGAGAGAGCGCACCTTCCAGTGCGTCGTTCAGCGGGGATCAGGTGCTTGGCTTTCTGCGTGACGTCGTGGTGAAGCAGGAGAACTGGGCTCTGCCGGAGCGGGCCTCGTCGGTTCGGCCGATGGGCATGGTGGCGGCGTTCTAGCAGTCCCGGTGTCGACGGGGGTGCTCCCGCAGCTGTTGGAGCAGAACGGGGAGCGTCCTTTTGAACAACGCCCAGGAACTGCTTAGTTTGCCTGGGGCGGTTGTGGCGCTTCGGGCTGAATACGGAGGTCCTTCCCCTTCGCACTGCTCAGGGTCAGGATGACGGCTGAAGTTTATGCCTTGCGAAGTGATGGCGATGGTGGCGCTGACGGCTGAAGCTGTTCTTGCGACTTGGTTGGATCAATGGGCGTCGAGTTCTATCTTGCCGACGATGCGCGGTGGGCGTTTCAGGAAAAAGACCAGGGCAGGAGCGCGATGAGCAGGTAGGTAAACATGCGGTACTGATCCATGTAGGCGAGCAGTTGCGCCTGTTCTCCGAGGCGATGGTAGAGCAACGCCAGGCTTGCCCCACCCCTGTCGGCCGTAGAGAAGCCCTGCTGGCCACCTACGGCCTGCATCGCTTGTTGCGTCATGGCGTTCGATGCCGAAAGATTGGCGGCGAGATAGGTCTGATGGGATTGCGCGGTGCGCTGCAGGAAGGTGCTGGAGAGCGCGATGCCGATGGAGCCGCCCTCATTGCGCACCAGCGCGTAGATGCCGGCGGCGTTGGAGCTCTGGTCCGCGGGTAAGAAGCGAAACATGATCGTGCTGAGCGGCACGGTGGTCATGCCGAGTCCGAGAACCTGCACGACGCGCGGCCAGATGAGGTTGGTTTCGGCGACCTGCAGGTTGCCGAGGGAGAGCCACCATGTCCCGGCGGTGAGCGTGACGATGCCACAGGCGATCAGTCTTCGGGCGTCGGTGCCCTTGCTGAGCAGCCAGCCCACGATGGGCACCTCGATCATGGTGACCAGGCCGGCGGGCGAGACGGCAAGACCGGCCTGTGTGGCGTCGTACCCCATGAGCTCCTGCATGAACTGGGGCAGCAGAAACGTGGAGGCATAGAGCGCGGTGTAGACGCCGAGCACGATGGTGCAGCAGACGGCGAAGTTGCGCTCTTTCAGGAGGCGCAGGTTCACCACGGGGTTGTCCGTGTGCAACTCCCACCAGATGGCGCCGAGCAGGCAGGAGACGGCGATGAAGGCAGACCACGAGATGAACGCGTTGCCGAACCAGTCGAGTTCCTGGCCCTTGTCCAGCACGATTTCCAGCGACGCGAGGCCGATGGAGACGAGCGCCAGGCCTGTGCCGTCGATCCTTAGCTTCTTGCCCATGTTGGCAAGGCGGGCTGCCGTCAACTGCGGCGGATCGTGCAGGACGATGCGCGTGAAGAAGGCGCACAGGATACCGACGGGGATGTTGATGTAGAAGATCCAGCGCCAGGAGTAGTTGTCGGTGATCCAGCCGCCCAGGGTGGGCCCGAGCACGGGTGCGCAGAGGATCGCGACGG
>CAXTGN010000550.1:0-3700 GCA_964243455.1 uncultured Acidobacteriaceae bacterium | reverse complement strand
ACTACTACTACTACTACTACTACTACTACTACTACTACTACTACTACTACTACTACGATATTTTATCAAAACAGGAAGATTGAATTGGTACGGTGACGTACTGCTAGGTATCAAGGTACATATTTGAGGTACATATTTGGGATAGAAAAAAAAAGTATGATTATATATAACATGTAAAGGTACCTGTACTGGACAACAAGGCAACCACACCACAACCAAACCAGCATCGAACGCTGGCGGTTGCACTAGAAACCCCCTGATCCCAAATTCTAGCCCGAAAATGCTCGCTAGAAGAACGCCGTCCGGGAATGCAGCGCAAGATACCTCCCACAACTCCCTCCATCGTGGGGAAAAAAAAGGTTTATCCCAATTCTACCGATTTCTCGCTCTCCCGTGACCGAAGCTGAGGTTTTAGACTGACCGTGTATACCAACTTGTTCGTCCAGAAATGGCTCACCTCGGCCACGGCCCCCGGGATGCTTCCGAACAAGGTCCCCGCAATGGGGAAGACGAAGTAGTCGATAAAGTTCTTCTTTAACGTCCGATGCGCAAAACTACCCTGCATGTCGTCCCAGAGTCCAGCTCGCTGCATATCCTCCTCCCGCCCCGTAACGCAGGTCCGATGATACTTTTCGTAATTGAAACAAAATACAAACATGAGCACGATACCAATGACTCGCAGGGTGTCGGTAGTCTGGAACAGCCAGAGGAGAAGAGGTGGGGTGACGACGGGGGGAACGTAGAAGGAGTAGATGACCGATGACACGAGGGCGATGGTCAGGTGGAGGGGTAAGAAATGAGCTTCGTAGAGGCGGTGCATGAGGATCAGAAGCTTCATCTTATCCATGGGTGCTTGGGTTCGCTCTCGATCGTCGTACAAGTTTGGAGGAGTGAAGTGCGTGAGATTGGTGTCGTTGACCCATCGTGGCACTCTTTCGGACGGGCTTGCATCAGATTAGTTTTGGCTTCGACCATCGATGACGCTCACTTACTTGTTCGCGTTGGATACCCAATCGGACAGCTTCTCGTCATTCTTCCTCCACAGACGCTCCAGCGCCTTCTCAATTGCATAGCCCGTATCGAGTGCTCCCCACATATGTCTCAAAGCTTGCCGATACCGTGCCCGGATATTTGCCGCTGAACCTCTCCACCCCTTGGTATCGCTGCTGACATTGCTCTGGCTCGCGGGGCTGTAGATGATTTGCACGTTGAGCCTTCCGCTTGTGGCAAAGTAGCACTTCAGATACATGTGTAGATCTTCTCCAATTGACTCCGGCCCTGTGTCCCAACCGCCGACCGTGCCGGCCAACGTCATTGAGATCGAGTACACTGATGTCGGAATACATATGGGCGATCCTTGGTAAAGACCAGAGAGTCCGGCCCCACACCAGAGGATATCGGCGACTCTCACAAGCACGGGTACCTCATGCGAGTTCCGGTCGAAGATTATCGGTGTCACGTACAGAGTATCTGCTTGGCCGTGTTGCCGGCGGTGGAATTTGGTAAGTAGTAGGAAGTAGCTGTTTTGTAAGTGAGTGTCCGCTACGATGCCATGTTAGATCAGCGTCACTCGGCTCCGCCCATTGGCAGTGACTTACAATCCATCACGGTGATGACACATCTCTTGCGAATGTCCGCGTCTACATAGTTATGACTCAATTGCCGCGCCGCCCAGCTCACGTTGCTGCTCTTTCCAGCCACTTCGCCTTTGATGTCGCTTGGGTGGATGGTGAAGGAGATATGGCGAAAAGAGTCGGAGAACGAGCAGATCAGGGCCGCGGCGGTGTTCTCCGCCTCTGGATCCCTTTGCTCGAGTGCGAGGTATACCTAACCACAGAAAAATAACACGTGAGCTTTTATATCCATTGAGTCAAGATTTGTACACATGCTTGTAGCACCAGTATGGATATTCACGTACATCGTAGCATGTGGAAGCTAACAGATGGCTGGCCAAGACGGCCAACGTCTCCCGTAACGTATCGATATCCTCCTTGTAGGCTGGAATGATGACGGCATGAATAACGGAGTCGGACACATCATCAGGAGCTGGATTTGCCGGAGTGGGTACGCGAGCCAACGGACCGTCCAAGACGGGCGACTCGGTCTTGATCTTCTCTGGCTTCGGTGACAGCAGCTGTGGCCTGTCACCGGTTTGCGCTCTGGCGGCCTTGATCTCGTCGGAGATGTGCCAGGACGCCCAACACAGGCGGAGCGGAAAGAGCAGACAGGCGCAGACGTGAGCAAATAGCGACCAGCCGATGTAGATGATCTGCCATGCCGTGAGACCGTACAGCAGGTGGCTACTCGTATATCCGCCGTGGAGTGCTCCACCGCGGTGATGGGGGCGCCAGAGACGATCGGCCAGCGCCAGGAAGGATAGAACGATACACGCAACGATGCTGAAGCCTGGTACGCACCGACACACCCACGTGAGTGCCCCCATGATGGTGAATGGGAATGAGAGTCAGTGGTCGCAGGATTGGAGAGGCAGGAGTGAAGCAGACGAAGCACGCGAAGAATTGGGCTTGAGGAGTTGTTATATTGAAGCGAGTCATCTGCAGGCGCTACGAACGTGGCTTCATCCTTGTTGTATATCAGGAGAGACGGAGGAGGCTGTTGTGGGCGCAGCGTGCAGTACCGTAATCATGCACGCAGCACTTCTCAGCTACATCACCGTTTGATGACATGAAGCAAGAGTGTTACCTGTCCGTTGGTCTGTCGCAACGCCCGAGCGATAGGGTCATGATGGTGATGCAAATGAGCCGATTCTTCGCCTTGCTCGCTTGTCCTTGTATATAGGTCAGTAGTCCCGTCTCCCTGATCGAGAGCGTTTCAATTCAGCGAAATGAAATGAAATGAAATGAAAAATGGTCAGCCCTGTGGAGTTGTGCCGACGCGCACTGTACGGCGAGGCCCAGCAGTCATCAGCCATCATCGGCTATCAACCATCGGCCATCAGCTATCAGCCATCAGCTCGGATGAATGTGAATCTTACAGCATCCGGTAGTGCTGTTTAATTTCATCTGTCCCTGTCGGCTTCAACAGGCAGTCCAATAATTTATTTATTCATTCATCGATGCATTCCATGATTGGTCACCTGAGGGTCAGGGGTCATTTGGCCAGTGGTACTCTGCAGCGTGTGTACGGAGTACCGTCAGCTCTGGCGGAAAGATGCTGCGGGTCATGACGCGCCGCAGCCGAGACAGAGGGAGCAGATGCGGTATACCTGTACTCACGAGCACACAACCCTCGGCAGTCCCAGGCAGTCCCAGGCATTCCCAGGCATTGGGGGTGGGTGGTGACTGTACCACTCTCGTATGTATCGTATGTATCGTATGGAGAGGTGTCGTCGTTGGAATGTCACTCCTTGGCGCTGAGTTGATAATATTAATTCAAGCCCCGTCCGACCCCGGAACACACAAGCTTTTCGTGGCTTTCACTTGCACAGATAGAGTATCCAAACTAGGAAGCATTCGGTATAGTGGCATCTGTACAATCTACTCCCTGGTACCTATGGTTGCCTTACGCTGTACGAGCGGTCCAACCAACAAGAACTAACGACATGTAAGGGTAATCTAACTTCCAGGCGTGCCAGGGTCGTGTTTCGGGAGGAGGGCACAGAGTCATCACCCCTGTTTCCCTAGTGGCATCTGACACTGTCTCCCCCTAACCGCAGTACACTAGTGTTGGTACTAGTACC
>CAXTGN010000549.1:394-3715 GCA_964243455.1 uncultured Acidobacteriaceae bacterium | reverse complement strand
CCGTCATCACCACCCAGCCAGAGGCCACTTTGCGCGAGATGCTCGCCCTTGATCCTGGCCTGTCGTCTCTCGAAGTCACCAGCCCCGCCCTGGAAGACGCCTTCCTCGAGCTCACAAAATCAACAGCGAATTAGCCCCTGCTCCTCCCCCGCCACGCACCCGCAGCGCTCTCCAAGGAAACCCCATGGCCGCCACTACGCTTTCTCTCCCCTACCGTAACCAAACCACCGCCGCACACACAGCGCTCCTCTATGCACGCGAAATCCGCTACGAATTCCTTCGCAATCTGCGCAACAAGGGTTTCTCCCTGGCCGTGATCGGCTTTCCGGCCATGTTCTATCTCCTGTTCGGCGTTTCCAATCGCGGACAGACCCTCCACGCCGGCGAAAGCGTTGCGAAGTACCTGCTGGCCGGATACGCGGGCTTCGGTACCGTTGGTGCCGCGCTCTTCGGGATCGGCGTGGGCCTTGCCTTTGAACGCACTTCGGGCTGGCTTGACCTGAAGCGCTCCAGCCCTATGCCACCGCTCGCCTACCTCGTCGCCCGCTGCGTCATGGCCGTTCTCTTCAGCCTCATCATCGTCAGCCTGCTCTGCGCCCTGGGCGTCGCCGCGGCCGGTGTCCACCTTACGATCATCGAGTTCGGTCGCTTGCTGGCAACGGCCCTGTTTGGATCTTTGCCCTTCGCCGCTATGGGACTGATGCTCGCCATGCTGCTGCCGCCCAACAGCGCCCCTGGCATCGTCAATATGATCTATCTGCCTATGAGCTACGCCTCAGGCTTATGGATGCCTGTCTCCATGCTGCCCCGGATGGTCCAGCACATCGCGCCCTGGCTCCCGACCTTCCATCTCGCGCAATTGATGCTGCACGCCGTAAGCTACGGCAGCGTCGGTGACCGCATCATTCCCCACATCCTTGCACTCGCCGGCTTCACCTGCCTCTTCCTCGGTGTCGCCTGGATTGCGTTCGCCCGCGCCGAGGAAGCGTGACGGTAGTAAGTTCTAAGTTGTAGGAGAAAAGCACGCCTCATCCGGGCAGCCCGCACAGCAAGGGAGCACCTTTCTCGCTCGAGGTCCTGCAAGCTCTTCACAGCCATCACTAAGACCTGCAACTTATAACCTGGAACCTCATGCCTCAGACCAGCCAGCTCATTCCGGCGCACAAGAAGTTCGACAAGGGTGATTTCTTCTGGCTCATCTACCTCGTCTTCTTCCTGATCGAGCCGTTTGCGCGTCATTCGGTCCCTTACTGGCTCCAGTCCCTCGCGTGCATCGCCATTTTTATCGCGCTGTACCTGCTATTCCTGCGCTTCTGCAGCGTGCGCTCCCGCGTGGCCTGCCTGGCCGGCATGTGCCTGCTCGGCCTCGCCACCTACCCCCACAACGGCGGCGGCACCTGCTTCATGATCTACGCCGGCGCTCTGCTGCCCTTCGCCACCGGCGCGGTGCCCTGGGTTCTCGCCGGCCTTCTCTTCGAGTCCGCTCTCCTTGCCGCCGAAGGCGCCTGGTTCGGCATCTCGCCCTACAGCTGGTTCTCATCCATCTTGCTGATTTTTTCCATCGGCGGAAGCAACATCTTCTTCGCCCAGAAGCAGCGTGCCGACCACAAGCTCCGCATGAAGCAGGAAGAGATCGAATCCCTCGCCGCCGTCGCTGAACGGGAACGCATCGCTCGTGACCTGCACGACGTCCTCGGCCACACTCTCTCCGTCATCGTCCTGAAGTCCGAGCTCGCGAATCGTCTTCTCCAACGTGAACTGATCAGCGACACCACGCCTGACCTCCTCACCTTGCAACGCGCCCAGACCGAAATCGCAGACGTCGAACGCACGGCCCGCACCGCGCTCGCCGAGGTCCGTGAAGCCATTGGCGGCTATCGCGCTCGCGGGCTCGCCGCCGAGATCGACGCTGCCCGTGGCACCCTGGCCTCTGCAGGCGTGGTCCTCTTCACCGAAGGGGATCTCCGCCCCGCAACCCTGACCGCCGCCGAAGAAACCGTCCTCGCTCTCGCCCTCCGCGAAGCGGTCACCAACATCGTTCGCCACGCACAGGCCACCGATTGCCGCCTGCGTCTCCTCGTGGGGAACGGCCACCATCAGCTGTCGATCGAGGCCACCGGTCGCCACGCCGCCAGCGCCGAAGGCAACGGCCTGCGTGGCATGCGCGAGCGCGTCGAGGCCCTCGGCGGCCAGCTCTCCCTCACCCGCGAGTCTGGCACCCACCTCACCATCGACCTCCCCCAGCACACCACCTGAACCCTCTCAACCCGTACCCCTTGCCCATGCCGCCATCAAAGCCCACAGACTGCATCAACGTCGTTCTCGCTGAAGACCAGACCATGGTCCGCGGCGCCCTCGCCACACTGCTCGAGCTCGAACCGGACATCCGCGTCATCGGCCAGGCTGCCAACGGCCGCGAAGCTGGCAGGCTCATCACCCAGCTCCGCCCCCACGTCCTCGTCACCGATATAGAAATGCCTGAGATGACGGGGCTCGAGCTCGCCGCCCTTCTGAAGCAGCAGGACAGCCCCACTCGCGTGGTCATTCTCACCACCTTTGCCCGTCCCGGCTATCTCCGTCGCGCCCTCGACACCGGCGCTCGCGGCTGTCTGCTCAAGGACCGCCCTGCCAGCGAACTCGCCGAGGCAGTCCGCCGCGTCCATGCGGGTCTGCGCGCCATCGACCCCGAACTCGCCGCCGAAGCCTGGACCGCCGACGCTGACCCGCTCTCCGACCGCGAGCGCCAAATCCTGCAGCGTGCCGGCGAGGGTCGCTCCTCCGCCGAAATCGCCGCCGACCTTCGCCTTTCCGAAGGCACCGTCCGCAACTACCTCTCCGAAGCCATCGCCAAACTCGGCGCCGCCAACCGCACCGACGCCGCCAGGATCGCCCGTGCCCGTGGCTGGCTTTAAAGCTTCTGTGAGTTATAGGTTCTAGTTCTGCTGCCAAATCCAAAGCGCCCCAACTAACAACTAAGAACTAACAACTTGAAATGTACTCCGGCCGCCTCGCCCCATCCCCCACAGGCCCGCTTCACCTCGGTCACGCCGCGACCTTCCTCCTGGCGCACGACCGGGCCCGCGCGGCAAACGGCCAGGTCCTGCTGCGCATCGACGACCTCGACCCACTGCGCTCCAAAGAGGTCTTCGTCGCCGCCGTCAAAGAGGACCTCCATTGGCTCGGCCTCACCTGGGAGGCAGAACTACGCCAATCGGCCCGCCTCGACCGCTACCGCGAAGCCATGAATCAGCTCCTGGCGCAAGGCCATGCCTACTCCTGCATCTGCACCCGCAAAGATCTGCAACAAGCGACGCACGCCCC
>CAXTGN010000549.1:0-305 GCA_964243455.1 uncultured Acidobacteriaceae bacterium | reverse complement strand
AAGCTTTGTACGGAACGTTCCTCATCTCGACCGGAGGGGTGCTCCCCCGAATCCGAGAGACCTGCAGGCGAGGTGCAAATTACACTTGAGCCCGACACCAACTATCGCTTCCACGTTCCTGACCGCGAAACGATCACCTTCGTCGACGGCAACTGCGGTCTCCAAACCTTCATCACGGGCGTCGACTTTGGCGATTTCCTCGTCTGGCGAAAGGACGGGCTGCCCAGCTATCAGCTCGCTTGCGTTGCTGACGACGCAGACACACACATCACCGAAGTCGTGCGTGGTCGCGACCTGCTCAAGTC
>CAXTGN010000548.1:0-3727 GCA_964243455.1 uncultured Acidobacteriaceae bacterium | reverse complement strand
CGGGGCCTTCGGGGCACCGGCCTTCTTACGCATGCCTCATCCCGTTGGTTTACCCTCGCAGGGGAACGCCCGACCGGAGAGAAACGATGCCCGCCACCGAACCGAAGCTCCAAAGCCAGAATCAAACGCCTCTCACCGAGCGCAAAGCCTGGAAGGATCTCGCCGCCCACGCCGCCGAGATCAAGAACACCACGATCAAGGACCTCTTTGCCGGGGATGCCAGCCGCGGTCCCCGCTTCACCCTCGAGGCCGAAGGCCTTCTGCTCGACTACTCCAAGAATCGCATCACCGACGAAACCGTGAAGCTCCTCATCGCCCTGGCAAACGAGGTCGATCTCAAAGGCCGCACCGAGGCCATGTTTACGGGCGAAAAGATCAACATCACCGAGGGTCGCGCCGTGCTGCACACCGCCCTGCGCGCGCCGAAAGATGCCGTCATCGACGTCGATGGCAAAAACGTCGTCCCTGAGGTCCACGAGACGCTCGACAAGATGGCCGCGTTCTCTGACAAGATCCGCAGCGGTGAGTGGAAGGGCTACACGGGCAAGCGCATTCGGAACGTGGTCAACATCGGCATCGGCGGCTCCGACCTCGGCCCGGTCATGGCGTATGAGGCGCTCAGGCACTACTCCGACCGCGACCTCACCTTCCGTTTCGTCTCCAACGTGGACGGCACCGACTTCGCCGAGGCCACGCTCGACCTGCAACCGAATGAAACGCTCTTTCTCGTCGCCTCCAAGACCTTCACCACGCTTGAGACCATGACCAACGCGCACACCGCACGCGACTGGTTCCTGAAGTCCGGTGCACCGCAGGACGCCATCGCGAAGCACTTCGCGGCCATGTCGACCAACGCCAAAGAGGTGGAGAAGTTCGGCATCGACACCGCCAACATGTTCCCGTTCTCTGACTGGGTCGGCGGACGCTACTCCATGGATTCCGCCATTGGCCTTTCGACGATGATCGCCATCGGCCCGGACGGCTTCCGCGCCATGCTCGCGGGCTTCCACTCCATGGACGAGCACTTCCGCACCACGCCCCTCGAGAAGAACCTCCCCGCTCTGCTCGGTCTGCTTACGGTCTGGTACACCGACTTCTTCGGCGCGGAGACCGTCGCGATCCTGCCCTACGATCAATACCTCAAGCGCTTCCCTGCCTACCTCCAGCAACTCACCATGGAGTCCAACGGCAAGCACGTCACGCTCTCCGGCGAGCACGTCACCTACGAGACCGGCCCGATCTACTGGGGCGAGCCCGGAACCAACGGCCAGCACAGCTTCTACCAGCTCATTCATCAGGGCACCCGCCTCATCCCCTGCGACTTCATCGGCTTCTTCAAGACGCTGAACCCGCTCGGACCACACCACGACATCCTGATGGCCAACGTCTTCGCCCAGACCGAAGCCCTCGCCTTCGGCAAGACCGCCGAACAGGTCAAAGCGGAAGGCACGCCCGACTGGCTAATTCCTCACCGCGTCTTCGAAGGCAACCGGCCCTCGAACACCCTGCTTGCGCAAGAACTCACCCCCGAGATGCTCGGCAAACTTGTAGCTCTCTACGAGCACTCTGTTTTCACACAGGGCATTATCTGGAATATCGACAGCTTCGATCAGTGGGGCGTCGAACTCGGCAAACAGCTGGCCCAGAGAATCGCGGCAGAACTGGAAGGGACCGGCGAACTCAAGCACGATTCCAGCACCAACAACCTCATCGAGCGATACCGCGCAGCCAGGTGAGTCCGGACTCCTCCGGAGTTCGCGATCCGCATCATCTGGAACGAAAGCGATCCGCTCACGTTGCTGCCGGGTGAGCTCTACCGAAAGTCTTGCTCCCCGGCAATCTTCCACCCCGCTGCCGTGCGCACCAGGTGTAGCCGGGAGCGGATCGTCTTGTGTGTCACACCATTCGTACTTTGTTGCCACGCCACGTTCTTCACCAGGCGGACGTCGGCGGCATCGGCTGTCTCGTTTTCAAAGCGCATGTCCTCCACAACGAAGCCCGCCGTCAGATTGCCGCGCCGAAGATACGCGGCCTTGTCTGCTTCCACAAAGGCTCGATCGACATCCGTCCGCAGAAAATACCGTTCCAGGTGAGGTGCATACTCGGCGCTCTCAGCCTTCGGGTCATTCAGCAACATGGCACTCGCCCAGCGCTGAATGGTCCCGCGGATCGCCTTTTCGTTTTGCTCCCGTTCAGCGACGTCGGCCTGACTCCGGGGAGCCTTGTCCGCGACGGGGTTAGCTGAAGCTATGGCCGCAGGGGCGTTTGCCGCTGCCGTGCCCGAATTCACCATCACGGGCTTCACCATCCCCCCGCTACGGACAGACGGCCCCACCAATCTGCCCGGCGACCTAGCCGGCTCCATCGGGATGCGAGGATCGACCTTCTTCCGCCGTACCGCAACCGGTGCAGGTGAACTGGCCGCGACGACCGGCAACCCCGCCGAACGTTGCGTCATGTACTTGGCATAGCTCATCGGCTGCCACGCCCGAATCTCGGATAGCGCTTTCGAATAGAGGGCTATTTGCGATCCGGCACTTCGCTCATCCTGCCTGAGCAGTTGCACCCGGTCTGCGCCAGCCGCGGATTGAACATAGCCATCGTCAGCCCCGGGCGTTTCACCGCTGCGTTGTTGCGCGTCCGCGAGGTCACGCCGCGCGTACGCCATGCGCAGCTCATGGATCTCAATCAGCGCCTGTCGCAGCTGCTCCGGGTCGTCTCCAGCGCGAGTCAACCGCGCCTGCTCTTCGGCGGAAGGCCCACGTGCGGCACTCAAGGCCAGCAACGCCGCCGCGTTCTGCGCCTGCCACGCCGCATGAGCCCGGGCCGACTCCACCCTCTTCTCCCGCGCAGACTGCCACATAAGGAAAGATGCGAGTACAAAAGCCAGCAACGCCGCACAGACGGCCACCACCACGCTCGTTCTTGGCCGTTCTCTCACGTCCAGTTTGGATGCAGCTTTCCCCATCTGCCGACCACAAGCCCCGACTTGGCGGTCTGCAACGATCGCCTGAATTTATGCGCTGCTCGGCGAGTTCAGTCCCTCTTCGCACCGCGTTGGGGAGCGCATCTAACCGCAGGCGGCGCAACCATGTCGCCCGGAGATCTATGAAACAGTCCGCAGTGATCGCTCATATCGCCACACCGCTTCTTGGAGTAAGCACAGGCCTTCGTTCCTTTACGCCTTTGGCCGTGGCTGCCTGGTTTGCCCGGTCAGGCAAGCTTCCCGTCACAGGAACCTGGGCCTCCTGGCTTTCGCATCCTGCCGCCGTGGGCGCCTTCACCGCTGCCGCTGTTGGTGAATACGTCGGCGACAAGCTGCCGAACACCCCGAACCGCACAGCTCCCCTGGGACTCGCCGGCCGGCTCGCGCTGGGTGGACTTGTAGGTGCTATGGTCGCGACGGCTTTCCGGCGTCCGCTTGCGGGCGGTATCGCCATGGGCGTTGCCGGCTCGGCTGCTGGAACCTACGGGGGCTTCTATCTCAGGCGCGGACTGACCAAAGGCGCCGGGCTGGCCGACCTTCCAGTTGCAATTACCGGCGATGCTGCCGCAGTGGCTCTGGCGGTACGCGCCCTTCGCCGGCTCACCGCCTAAGTGCAGTCCCGGCCATGCACCCTGGGGCCTGCGGATCAGGCACGCTCCAGAGCCTCGGCAGCTAGGGCTTGGCCACAGGCACTACAGGCACTACAGGCATGCTGATGTAGCTCGCCTCGCTGCCTTCGTG
>CAXTGN010000547.1:0-3764 GCA_964243455.1 uncultured Acidobacteriaceae bacterium | reverse complement strand
CAGATTGGCTCGCTTCGCTCGGCTCCGGAAGCTTTGGTGGTTGCAATGCGGCAAAAGCTTGCGCCGTTCATTGCCCGACGTCGTGCAGCAACCGAAAGGGCGACCGCACGATTGGCGGCGTCGACGTGAGTCGAATGTGGTCGATAGTTTTCCGTCTGCGTTCAGGTGACATTACGCATTAGCGGCTCCCCACCGATCGGAGCCTACGTGGCCAAGTCGATGTTGTTCTGGTTGGCATGTCACCTACACAGGCCGTCAATCGTATCGTTACGCCGTAAGACGGTGCACGTCTCAGCAACAAGAAGGAAGCGAGCCGAAGCTCCTTCTGTCCGGGCGAAACGTCCCGCCCGTCTCGCGCGGGAGTTCCATCTTGCTATGCCACCTGCGATTGAGCCTCTGAAACAATTTGGGTGATGTTAACGGCTAATTTGCCTGTTCTGGATTACCCTCGGGTCGCTGCAAGCGTACGACCCTTGGGGGCGTGTTCAGCAAGGAACACATGGGCATGGCGAACTTCATATTCACCGCGACGAACACCGATGGCAGTGCCGACGTCTATGCCATGGACGGAACGCCCTCCGGGACAGTCGACCTCGCCATGTCCCGCTTCGACTTCCTCGGAGGTCTGGAAGGTCCGGTCATCGCGAATGGAGAGTTGAACTTCGTCGGCAGTATCGGACCCGGCGAACCGTATAGTCCGGTGTTCACGACCGACGGCACGGCTTCCGGCACGTCCGACCTGCTGCTGGTCGATACGAGCGGCCCAGGCGCCGGCCCGATCGGACCGTCGGGGATGTGGGACATCAGCGGGAAACTGGTGGTCGCAGGCGCAGCCTTCACGGGAGGTGGTTTCGCCCTCTTCTCGGATGGACAGGAGATCGAAAACAACGTGGCTGTCGGATCGATGGCGGTCAATGACGGTGTCGGCATTTTTGCCGGAACCATCGATGCAGGTCAGAATGGTCCGACGGCGCTGTGGCGCACCGATGGCACCGTTGCGGGCACCTACAGCTTGACGCCAGCTGGTCAGATCTTCACTCCGGAGAACCTCATCCCGCTCGACAACGGGCTGACGATCTTTGCGAACACGGTGCCTCAGGTGGGTGTCAATACGCTCTGGATCACCGACGGCACGTCAGCCGGTACCCATGAGATCGCGAGCACCACCCTCAACATGGTCGAGACGTCAGCCGGCGGTGCTTCCGCCAACGGCAAGGCTATCTTCAGCGGCATCGACGACGTCGGAAACTTGGGCGTCTGGGCCAGTGATGGCACCGCTGCCGGCACAATCGAGATCGCGATCGTCGGTTCCTACGCGACTTCGATAGTCCCAAGCGGCTTCACCACGTATGGAAGTGACGTCGTCTACAACAACGGCTACGGGCTGACCGCGTACGCTGCAGGCGAGCTACCCCGTGATGCAGTTCGTCGTCGCGGATGCCAGTCTGTTCTTCACGGTTGCCTCGGCTGCAGGACCCCTCCTTTATGTCAGTGACGGCACGGATTACGGGACGTCTCGGGTCGATATCCCTGGCCTGCACCTGATCAACGGTTCGCTTACGGCTGTGGCCAACCGAGTCGTGTTCGAAGGTACCGACAGCGCAGGAAGACAGGCCCTGTTCGAGACCGACGGCACGGCTGCTGGTTCCAGAGAGCTGGCACTTCCGGCCGGTGTCGCCGTCGATGCGAATACCGTGGTCGCGGCGGAGCCGGCGGTCGCCTCGGGTATCGTGACGTTGATGGGCGGCGACCAGAGCTACGATGCGTCTGGCTTCGCGACCGTGCAGGCTGGCAGCGGCAGCGACACCGTCACAGCGACCGCTGGCTGGGTGACAGTGCTCGGCAGCTCCGGCACGCTCACTTTCCTCGGCGGCGTCGGTACCAGCTCCGTCACCGGCGGCGCGGGATCCGCGCTCCTGTTCGGCGGCGCTGGCGGCGGAAGCTTCACTGGTGGGAGCGCTGGCCACAACGTCCTCGTGTCGCAGGGGGTCAGCGGCGCCAACACCACGCTCACGGGCGCCGCGGCTGGCGACCAGATCTTCGGCTCCGCTTCCGGCACCGACGTGTTGAACGTTGGCGCCGGGCGAGAGTCAGTGCTCGGTGGTGGTGGCAACACCATCATCAACGGTGGCACCGCGTCCAGCGTGATTTTTACCGGCGGCGGTTCCGCCACCGTGAACGCCGGCAGCGCCGGAGCCGACACGGTCGTCGGAAGCACCGGCAGCCTGACCGTTAACGCGCTCAAGGGAGACGCGATCTTCGGCGGTACGCGTGCGCTGGCCGTGAACGCGAGCACTACTGGCGCGGACTCCATCATCGGCGGCACAGGGGCGCTCAGCGTCAATGGCGACGGCGGCAACATGCTGGTGGTCGCCAGCACCAGCCAGTCCGACATCCGCACCGGGAATGGCGCCAGCCTCGTCTTCACAGAGTCCGGTGCGACCAGCGTGGCCGGCGGCACAGGTTCCATGCAGGTCGTGCTGGGCTCAGGCACGTCCGACATCAAGGAAGGTAGCGGCGCCTCGCTCTACGACGTAGTGCGCGGCGCTGCAGGCGGATCGACCTTGTTGGACGGCTTCAGGCCGGGATCTGATCGCATCGACCTGTTCGGCTTCGTGCGCAGCGACCTCACCATGACGGTTGCTGCCGGCAACACGGTCCTGGCCCTCGCCGACGGCACCAAGATCACGCTGGCGGATATCACGGACGTAGGACATAGCCTCGTGTTCGGCTGATCGCTGGCCGGCATTGAAAACGACCCTCGGCTCAACATCGTGAGTTCCGGCGAAGCGAGCCGTTCTGGTGGGCCTCGACCATGTGGCGAGAAGGCTGCTTGGCCAATCGGCATTTCGGCTGGCGCACAAGTTCCAACCTGCCATTGGCGCCACCCCCAAGGCATTTGCCTGCCATCGCGCAGGGCCTGGATGAACGCGGCCAACACCGGCCTGACTTGGCGGCGCGACGGGTAGTAGAGAAAGAAGCCGGGGAAGGGCGACGTCCACTCCTCCAGGACGCGGACCAACCGGCCCGCCTGCAGGAAGGGCGCCGCCTCGTGCTCCAGCACGAAGGCGATGCCGAGCCCAGCGCGCATTCCAGCATCAGTGCGGGCTCGTTGAAGATCAGCGGGCCGGCGACGCGCATCTCGAACTTTTGCCTCGCGCCCAAACTCCCAGGCGTAGATCGCGCCGGAGCCGACCATCCGGTAGTTGATGCAATGGTGCGCGGTGAGCGCGCGTGGCGGATTACCTGGTCATAGGCCTGCCGTGTCGCGGTGAGGCGGACCGTGCCGGCCACGGCGTCCTGCTTGCGATCGAGTGCGTCGAGCGCACCCTTGATCGCCACCTGTGCGGGCCTAAGCGTTTCGAGCAGCGCAGTGCCGGCCTCGCTGGGCGCCACGCTGCGGCTGTTGCGCTGCAGCAGCCGGGTTCCGAGTCGCTGTTCCAGCCGCCGGATCGTGTGGCTTAGGTTCGACATGGACGTGCCGAGTCTGGCCGCAGCACGCGTGAAGTTTCGTAGTCGGTCGACACACGCGAAGGCTGCCAGATCGTCCAGCGTGCCGTGCAGCATGTCTCCTCCTCGATCGGAACACGCAGCTTGCCGACCCTGAGGTTCACTGGATCATGCAGAGCTGTTCAACGGCTCATGCTATTCTTCCTACTTTATCGCAAGCTCGTGCGAACACCACCTGATGACATCGGTCAGGGCGCTCTCAACACGCGGCGCAGCTCGACAACGGACGGGAAGTAACTGCCGCCGCGTAGCTT
>CAXTGN010000546.1:0-3774 GCA_964243455.1 uncultured Acidobacteriaceae bacterium | reverse complement strand
AAGTCATAGGTCATCAGGTTGATCTGATCCAGGTAACGCCCGGCCTCGGCCATTTGGGTGTGCCCGAGAAACTGCGCGGAGGCGCCTGCGGCGATGCTAAGCAGGAGCGGCCTGTGGGTGCCGCGGGAGCGGTCGTCGAAGCGGGCTCGGAGATCCTTGAGGAGCAGGATGAAGTTGGCGCCGTCCTCCGGGCGGAACTTGTTGCCTGCGCCGACCAGACCTGGGTACTCCCAGTCGATATCCAGGCCGTCCAGATCGTACTTGAGGACAAAGGCGAGCGCGCTGTCGATGAAGTGCTGTCGCGATGCCGGGGTCAGGGCAGCGTCTGAAAAGGTCCCGGAACCGAGCCAGCCGCCGACGGAGATCACCAGCTTGAGGCTGGGCTGGGCTGCGCGCAGGGAGCGAAGCAGGGTGAGGTTGGCTGCGTCATTGGGCGAGCCCTCGACGACGCGGCCGTTTTGAACGAGGGCGAACGCATAGTTGATGCGTGTGAGTTGGGCGGCGTCCACGTCTGAGGCTGTGAGCGGACGGTCATTCGGCAGGTTGGGGAAGACATACGCGATGATCTCGCGTGTGGAGCTGCTCTGAGCATGTGACGGCAAGGAGAGCGCCATAACAACTAAGACGAGCAGCACCCGTGTGAAGACGACAGGAGACAGGTTCCACACAAGGCGAAGGGCTGTGAGTGGGGCGTTGCGGGAGATCGACAACAGATGTCTCCAGATGAAGGGCAAGCTGCGGCGTGCGGGTGGCAAAGCACACACGATGGTGTGTGTCTCGCGATCCAAGGTCAGTAGCGCGGGATCGCGGGGTCCACACTGCGGGACCAGCCGTCGATACCTCCGGCCAGCGACTGCGCGTGTTCATAGCCCTGTTGCCGCAGCCACATGGTGACGTTGAGCGAACGCGCGCCGTGGTGGCAGAGAACGACGACAGGTTGATCCGGGTCGAGCTCGTTATAGGCGCGGCTGGGCACCTCGCCCATGGGCATGAGGAGGGAGTCGGGCAGATGGGCCGTGTCGTACTCCCACTTCTCCCGGACGTCGAGAAGCATGGGTGGGTCTGGCTGCTGACGGAGGCGGGCGTACTCCTCGGAGGTGATCTCGGGCGCGAGCATAGGAGAAGGATACAGTCGTTGAGGGATCGCTCAGGATGCGACAAGCGCGCTTTTAAGCTATATTGCTAGTTGGAAAACCTTCCACATGACAGGCAACCCTTTGCATACGATTCGCATAGCAGGGCGTGTGTGCGCGTTGGCTGGTGCGCTCGCGTTGTTGACCGGATGCGGCTTCAAGCTCGCCGGCCCCGAAGAGACGGTATCGGTGCCGACGCTCGCTACGGAAGACCTGGATGGTCCCTGCAAGTTTGAGATCAATATGCCGGACCAGGCTCTCACCACGATCGGTGAGACTCCGGCCCCAAACACCATTGCCCCTGCGCAGGTGGCGGTGCTGGTGGTGTACGAGCGTGGGGACAGTTCCGACCTGTTCAACGACACGCAGGTGCAGAACCTGGCTGCCACGATGCACCTGGCCACAGTGTTTGCTCACCAGTGCAACTCCAAAGTGACGGGAGATATACAGTCCGACGCGACCAAGGGCCCGGGCAGAACGTTGTTTGCGGCTTTGACCCAAGCATCCGGAGGTCGCGAATCTCAAGGTGGTGCTGAGCGGATTCTCCGCGGCGGGGGTGTTGTCCACAACGATGGCCAATGCCTTCCCGGATCGGCTTCTGGGCTTTATGCCGTATGCCTCGGGTTCGGCGTACCTGGATCTGGATACCGTCCCGGTCAGCGCGGCTGCGGCGAAGATCCCGGCACTGGTTCTGGCGAATGCCTATGACCCCGATTCGGGGGTGAAGCGGAGCATGCGGTACTTTCAACGCGGCTGGCAGCAGGGAGCACCCTGGGGCTTCGGTGTGCAAAACCACACAGGACACTGCTGCACGCTGTCCACGCGCGATGTGATGATTCCCTGGGTGAATGCTCTGGTGGCGCCGTTGGAAAAGGGCGCCACGATCCCCACGAATCCAACGATCGCGAGCCTCGGCTTTCAGGCTCAAGCGCAGAGCGGTGGGGCTGTGCTGCCGACGGTGCGCTTCCTGTGCTACACGGACGGCTTTTACGATTCCTACGGCGAGGCGGACTGCTGGATTCCGTCAGCGAGTATTCTGCCTTCCACTGTGGGTGGACCGGAGGCGGGCTGGTTGCCGAATGCGGACGCAGCGGACGCGTGGTTGAAGTGGGTTACCAGTCCGGGTACGAACTAAGCTCTTCCCAACGATCGGGCTAGGCGTTTACGCCGTGGCATTTCTTATACTTCTTGCCGGAGCCGCAGAAGCAATCATCGTTGCGGCCGAGTTTGGGGCCGGTGGTTCGGGGGGATTGGTCGGCCGTGGCAGAGGAGCCGTTGGACCGCGCGGAGGCCAACTCCCTTTCCTTGCGCTTTTCAAATTCGCGTTCGAGACGGTCGATGGTCGTTGTCGCTGAGGCGATCGGCGCGGCCGGGACGTGGGTGGGCTCCTCGATCACGCCGAGGCTGGGCGGATTGTCAGGGTAGGACTCGTGCGCGGGCAGCTGTTGCATGGCAGCGCCGGCGGGGAGAGATCCCCGGCTGGCGGCTGCCCCCTGTGTCGCTGCTTGCAGGGCGGCCAGTTGTTCGCGAGTCTCAATGGGAGTGCCATCGGGGCCGAGGATCTGCATGCGAAAGAGATTGCGGACCGTGTCCTCCTGGAACCTGGTCATCATCGCCTCGAACATGTCGAAGGATTCCTTCTTGTAGGCGACGAGCGGATCCTGCTGGCCGTAGCCGCGGAGACCGATACCTTCCTTGAGGTGATCCATGGAGAGGAGGTGCTCTTTCCAAAGGCCATCGAGGACACTAAGCATGACGATGCGCTCGTGATAGCGCATGTTGGGTGCACCGAGGATCTGCTCCTTGACCTCGTAACGGTCGCGGAGGCGCTCGAAGACTGCGTCGCCGAGCTGGCTACGGTTGAGATCGCCGGCGTTGATGTCATTCTCCATGCGGGCGCCGAAGATGTCGAAGATGGAGTTGAAAAGCGCCTCGGTGTTCCACTGGTCCGGGTGGACCTTTTCGGGGGCGTGTTCGGCGAGGAGGTTGCCAAGGATGTTGGCGACGTAGTCCTCGGTGATCATCTCCTTCTGATCGACGCCTTCGATGAGGCCGCGGCGAAGGCCGTAGACGGCTTCGCGCTGCTTGTTCATGACGTCGTCGTACTCGAGGACGTGCTTGCGGGATTCGAAGTTCTGCGATTCGACGGCCTTTTGGGCGGCCTCGATGCGCTTGGTGATCATGCGGCTCTCGATGGGCACGCCTTCTTCCATGCCGAGCGATTGCAGCAGGGTCGAAACCCACTCGCGGGCGAAGATGCGCATGAGGTCGTCTTCGAGCGAGAGATAGAAGCGCGAGGCGCCGGGGTCTCCCTGGCGGCCGGCCCGGCCACGCAGTTGGTTGTCCACGCGGCGGGACTCGTGGCGCTCGGTGCCAAGGATATGGAGGCCACCGGCGGCGACGACGGCCTCGTGCTCGGCCTTCGTTGCGGCCGCGTGCTGGGCGGTGACGGTGTCCCACTGCCCCTGGGTGGTCTCGAACTCCTGGCTCTGGTAGTAGAAGCGCGCCATGCCGGGGGCGGCGACGGGATGGATCTCGCCTTCCGCGGGAGAGATGGCGCGGGCGATGCCGCGCTTGACCAGGTCCTGCCGGGCCATGAACTCCGCGTTGCCGCCGAGCAGAATGTCGGTACCGCGGCCCG
>CAXTGN010000545.1:0-3781 GCA_964243455.1 uncultured Acidobacteriaceae bacterium | reverse complement strand
TGGCGAGGAAGCGCGTGACGAACCCGGCGCCGAACTGTTCGCGGCCGCAGCTCTTGGGCGGGCCGGCGGCGAAGTACGGGTCGGCCAGGAACTGCTGCAGGACGGGCTTCAGGACCTCGCCACGGCCGGCGACGCCGCCGCCGCAGTCATAGCGACGGCCGGTGAGGCGCTCCATGCAGGCGTCGATGACCATGTTGGCCGGGCCGCTGTCGAAGGCGAGGATGCCGTCGATGCCGCAGTTGGCGGGAAGTGCGGTCATGTTGGCGATGCCGCCGAGGTTGAGCAGGATGCGGTTGCGGGTTTTGTGGCGGAAGAGGCAGTAATCGAGCATGGGGACGAGGGGCGCGCCCTGGCCGCCGGCGGCGAGGTCGGCGGTGCGGAAGTCGCTGACGACCGACAGGTGAAGGCGCTCGGCCAGGACGGCGGGTTCGCCGGTCTGCCAGGTGGAACGGACGGGTGAGCCCAGGTAGTCGACAGGGGCTGTCTCGTGAAAGATCGTCTGGCCGTGCATGGCGATGAGTTGCGGCTGGAGGCCAGTGCGCCCGATGGTTTCCTGGACGGCGTCGGCATAGACAACGCCAAGCCTCCAGGAGAGGCGGGCGAGCTCTGCGGTGGAGGTCTGGTTAGCGTTCATGGCCGCGAGCACGGCATTGCGGAGCTCGGCTGTGAAAGGGAAGCCGCGGTGCTCAAGGACCTTGACCCTTGGTGTGCCTCCGGGCTGTGTGGAGGGCGAGATGCGGCAGAGGGTGACGTCGACGCCATCCGCGGAGGTACCGCTCATGACGCCGGCGACGGTCATGGCGTTGGGCTGGAGCTGGTTTGGCTTGCGACGCTGCAATGGACCTTACCTCAGCGGCTGAAGCTCCCTGTGGGGCGGCATGGGATGGCACCCTTCGGCTACGCTCAGGGCAGGCTTTGAAAGCCGTGCCCTTACACAGACGATAGCTGAAAGCGCTTGAGTGGGGTTGGCTTTGAGAGTTCCCTGGCCAGGAGCCACCATCGCCACGTACTGCGGTTAAGGTGAGGCGACCGGACTGAATGACGCCGTCCAGCCAGATGCGCTCGATGATTCTCGCCTTTTCTCTTGGTATCGTTTCCATCGAGCGGCGTTACTTCGGGAATGCGACTGGGAGGTACTGAACGGGAGTCGGCGAGCGCCAAGCGATTAGCACTCATCGAGGGGGCGATTTGACGGCTCTGGACACTCGCGGATGGTCCGCTAACCTAGTTTCCACTTGATGCGGGTATAAGCAACCCGAAAGCCGTTGCGTTCAGCGTTACGTTGCGACTCACCTCCAGCTTCTGCGGCAATCATGGCGACTTCGCATCCGGCGGCGTGTGCGTAGCGAAGCCTGTCGGTGAGGAGCAGTGACTGTAGGCCGCGTCGGCGGAACTCCGGCAGGGTAGCCGCCCCGCTGAAGAGCGCGACGCCCTTATAGATGGAAAGTGCGCCGGCAGCTGCGGGTACAGCGTCGCCATTTTCGTTGATGTAGGCGAGGAAGCAGGGGCTATTCGCGCGAGCTGCGGTGATGGTGCCGAAGTCACGAAGCATCTGGAGGAACTCCGGGTGATCGTGCGACCAGGCGCGGGCGCTAATGTCGATCCAAAGTTCAGCCTGATCGGCCGTGATGAGGTCGACGCGATGCTTAGGATGATGTGCTGCCGGTTCGGAGATCGACTGGTGCAAGATGCTGGCGATCTCGATGGGACGATAGCCTCGAGTACAGAGGAGATCAAGCGCTTCGACGCCGATGAGTGGGCAAACTTCATGCTGGACGGCTGCGCCACGGCTGGTAAACCAACGTTCAATGTCATCAAGGATCTTGGGCGTGAGTGATTCAAAAAGGCCGAGGCCGAAGGTTTGGGTTGCGGGAGATTCGGCACCATCGAAGACGACGGTAGCACCGCCGATCTTGATCCAGTCCGAGTTGCAGCTTGGAAAGAGATTTCGCCGGGCCTTGGCGAACTGCGCGCACGCATAGGCTTCGGTGGCCTCGAGTTGCCGGGCGAGCGCGAGATCAGCGAACGGCATTGGGTGTGAATCCTTTCAGGTACTCGCTAAGAATTTCGGCCATTTAGCCGACCATTGAGGAGCGCATCTCGGAACCCGATCAGCTTACCGAAGCTGTCCGAACCTCGGCGGTCTTGAATGGCTAAATCAGTCCAGTTGGAAACCGGCAAGGTCCGGGGTAAGGGAATTCACCGCCAAGATCATCTAGTCCTGTTGAACGCCGCTGGCGGAAGCTGGCCGGTGCGGCCCGGACCGGGCCAAGCAGTCCGGATTGGTCAACACTGTGCGACTTGTCGTTACCAATCCGTTGAGAGAGGTGCGAGCAGCGGTGGAAGCTGCTCATGCCGGCTCCTCCGGTGCTTGGATCTCCCAACGATGAACGTGAGCATCAAAGCGGTTCCGAATAGGTTTGGGATCAGTGCCGACCAGGGTTGGAAATGCGGAAAAACCGTTGCGGCAAACGTAGCAGTAAGTGCATCGAAGGCGCCGATCATCTTGAAGATATGCTCAGGAATCCAGGTTTTCTCAAGCCAGGGAGCGGGCAGAGCAGATCGCAGTAGATCGTAGGAGCTCATACCAATCAAACTGCCGAGTACCGTCCAGGTGAGGACGGGAGCCCACGGCTTCTGCAGGATGTGCATCGCCGCCAAGAAGAGTGCGGGCGCGGCCATGCCAAGCACAGCCGCTCCCCGATCAAGGGTTGATGGATGCCGTCCACGCAGTCGAGTGGCTCTCAATCCCGAAAACAAGCTGTACGAACTCGCGATGGTAGCAACCGCGAGGAATGATCGAAACTCAAAGATGACTACTCCCATGACGGCCGTGAAGATAACCAGGCTGTACGTCCAAACGAAGGTCATCCCCGCACGTGCGTGCAGTCTCCTTTGCTTTCGGGCCAGGATGGCTACCACACCGGCAACGATTGCCAGCGTTCCTCCGAGGATGTGGCAAACGATGTTGGCGATGTGGGCTGGCGTGTAGTGGAAGAACATAGGTCCATGCTGGACCGCCAAGCCGCTGAGAACCATATGCGGAAGTGAGAAGACAAAGATGACTTTCGTCATGCGCCTTCACGGGCGCGGCAGGCTTGCCTCTAATCGCGTCCCTTGGTCCGCTATCACTCGCAGCGAGCCACCAAGCAGGCGTAGCCGTTCCTCCATCCCACGCAGACCGAAGCCGTCGTACTCGGGGGAGGATCGACCGTCATCAGCCACCAGCAGGCAAATTGCGTCTGGGGTGCTGTGAAGCTTGATCTCACAGCATCCCGCATAGGCGTGTCTCATGATGTTGGTGGCTGCTTCCTGAAGAACCATTCCGAACACGGACTCCTGCATGGAACTCAATACCACCTCGTCTACATGGCATTTCACTTCAAGACCTACGGACGTAAGCGCGGCCGAGATACGTTCGATCTCTTCGTGAAACGAAAGGGCGGAGTAGCCATGAAGTGCATCGCGAACTCTCACCAAAGCTTCTCGCGAGAGCACCTCGATCTGTTGCGTTTCAACAAGGGTCAGGTGCGGATCGGTGCCGAAGCGCTTCTGTGCCAGTTCGCTCTTCATGGCGATTAAGGAGAGAGTGTGGCCGAGAACGTCATGAAGATCGCGCGTGATTCGCTCGCGCTCGTTCACCTTGGCAAGACGGCCGATCTCGTCCTGTGCCATACGAAGCTGCAGATTCGTCTCCCGCTCCCGTACGTTGAGCAGAACGAGCAAGGTAAGAACCAAAGCCCCGATGCCACCGCCAATCCATGTCCAGAGGTTCAGATGG
>CAXTGN010000544.1:759-3810 GCA_964243455.1 uncultured Acidobacteriaceae bacterium | reverse complement strand
GGAAAGCCCGGTGTCGTGCTCAGCCGTGAGGAGTCGCCGCCACCCGGCAGATCGACCGAGATGATGAAGCGCCCGGCCGGTTCGAACGAGCGTCCGCTACGGCAGTGAGGCAATGCCCAATCCCGGTTGCCGCTAGCGCCGTGGCTTAGCAGCATGACATTGCTGCCATCAGCGTTGAGCTCACCCATCGTCCAGCAGCCGATCCTCAGGTCGACGACGGTGCCGCCCTCGAACGTGAACCCTTCGATTCATTGGTCTTATCGTCCATCTCTTCAGCTCTTGACGAAGTTGTTGCCGACCAGCTCCGTAACATCCTTGACCCGTCCAGAGAGGACCGCCTTGACCGAGTAGAGTGCGGTGCCGAACACCTGAGCCGGTTCGACGTGGGACGGCATGACCAGCTCGAAGCGGTCGGTGACGACATCCAGCAACGCTGGGCCGGGTTCGGCCAGGAACGCCTGAACAGCGGACTCGAGCTCATCAGACCGCTCCACCCTTCTGCCCCAGAGCCCGATCGCCGCTGCCACTTTGCCGAAGTCAGGGTTGACCAGGTTGGTGTAGCTGTCGAGCAAGCCCTCGGCTTTCTGCTCCAGCTCCACGAATGCGAGCGACGAGTTGTTGAACACGACCACCTTGATCGGAAGTTCTTCCTGTATCGTCGTCAGCAGGTCGCCAAGCAGCATCGAGAGCCCGCCATCGCCAGACAGTGAGATGACCTGGCGGCCGGGTTGAGACGCCGCAGCGCCGAGCGCCTGCGGCATGGCATTGGCCATGGTGCCGTGGGTCAGGCTGACAATCGTACGATTCCGGCCGGTAGCAGGCACATGCCGCAGGCACCACACCATCGGTGAGCCACCATCCGCGGTCCAAACCGCGTCGGGTGCCGCATGGGCGGCCAGCAGTTCGGTGAGGTATTGCGGGTGGATCGCACCCTTGTGCGCAACGGCCTTGCTGTCGAGCTTCTCGTAGGCCTTGCTGTGTCGTTCCAGCGCGTCGTCAAGAAAAGCGCGATCGGTGCGTGCCTCGATCAAAGGCATCAGCGCGTCCAGCGTCGTCGCGATGTCGCCGACCAGGCCGAGTTCGACCGGATGGCGGCCACCGAGATGGGTGCCATCGATGTCGATCTGCAGCATTGTCGCCTTATCCGGATAGAACTGCCGCCAGGCGAAATCGCAGCCGAGCAGCAGCAGCGTGTCGCACTGCATCAGCGCGTGGTAGCCGCCATCAGTGCCGAACACCCCCGTCATGCCGACCACGAACGGATTGTCGTGCTCGATGAAATCCTTGGCACGCGACGTGTAGGCGACTGGTGCCTTGAGCTTCGCGGCCAAGGCAACGACCTGATCGTGGGCGTGCTGGCAGCCGGAGCCACTATAAATGGCGATGCGACCGGGCTTGTTTAGCAGCCCAGCCAGCTGGCCGAGTTCCACGTTGCTTGGCTTGGTCTCGGGCTGCACCGAATGCACAGCGAATTTAGGCTGGTCGGGCGCTTTAGCCTTAGACAGGTCGGCCGGAACGATCAGAACGGCGACGCCACGCTTGATGACCGCTGCCTGGGCGGCCGCGGCGGCGAGGCGGCGCGCGTTCTCGGGTGTGCGTAGCTCCTCGCAAAACACGTTCGACGCGGCGTAGACGGACTTGAAGTCGACCTCCTGGGGGAACTCGAAGCCGATCTCGTCCCGCACGATCTGACTCGCGATCAGCACCACTGGTACACGATTACGGTGCGACTCGTAGAGACCGTTAATGAAGTGCAGGCTGCCCGGGCCGCAGGAACCCGCACACAGCGCGAGCTTGCCGGTCAGCATCGCATCGGCACCGGCTGCGAAGCCGCCAGCCTCCTCGTGTCGGACATGGACAAAGCGAACTCTTCCGTTTCGCCGTATCGCGTCCGTCACGTGGTTCAGCGTGTCCCCTGGCACGCCGTAGCAACGGGTCGCCCCCGCCTCTACAAGCGCGTCGACGATGACATCCGCGACCGTCTGGCTCATACGATTTTCCTGGATTGGGTCCCGAATCGCAACGCCAGCGCAGGGGAAATCACAGAGCTAGCGTTCCGACTGTTTCGACCGTTCCGACGCGGTCAGAAGATGATCGAACATGTCGGCAGGCAGTATGTGGGCCTTGTGCCGCTCGGAACTGATCGGCATGAGCTTGGCAATCCGCTCTTGGTCCTGCGCCGACATCTCGGGTGGAGGCGAGTCCCGGTCCGGAACCCGGTGCCCGATTTCCACGAACTGCTTCTCGAGCTCGGCCGGAGAGGTGGTGACGACGAGGCGCACGGGTGCCCCGCTGAAGTTCCGCAGCATGTGTGGTGACCAGGACGAAATATTCAGCGCGGTGTTCTTCGAAAGAGCATGGCGCTGGTCGGCACAGAAAACGGTCAACTCGCCTTCAAGAACATAGAGCATCTCCTCGTACCCGTGGCAGTGCGCACCCACGTGCCCTCCAGGAGGGACGATGCCGTCGAAGAAGGCGAAAGAGTCGTTCGTATGCTCCCCCGTAACGATGAACGTATACGTGTTGGTGCCCACCGCCCACGAGGGCTGGTCCTGCGGCCGCGAAAGGAAGGGCTCGTGCGATGGCTTTGGGATCGGCGCGGTGTCGGACATGGTGGTCCTCACGTCTTGTGTATTGGACGGCCCGGTCTCGAACTGGTTCGTGGTCCAGAGATCAGGACCGTGCCATAAGAGGCGTCGATAGCGACGGCGCGTCGATGTCGGCCTGCTCGGGGTGGAACTCGACGTGCTCGAAGCCACCTTGCGGATCGGTGTAGACCCGCAATGCGAGGCCATCGGGTGTGTCGATGCCGATCACATGGCCGATATAGCCCGTCACGACGGGCGTGTGCTTGATGCCTTGCGCGTCTAGGTGCACGACCCACGCATCGAGCGCGGCCTTGTCTTTCACTCCAAAGGTGAAAGGGTCGTAGCCCGCGGTGGCTTCCGCCGCCCTGGATGCATGACGCAGCTCCACGGGTGCGCCGACGCCTGGCATCATCATCATGGCCGCATAGAGCGTGCCGTCCTTTTCCCGATGATCGAAGCGGTG
>CAXTGN010000544.1:0-749 GCA_964243455.1 uncultured Acidobacteriaceae bacterium | reverse complement strand
CCACCGCGAGCTCGCGCCGGTCGGCACCGCGCAGCACGTCGATCTCGTGCATGGAACGGCCAATCAGTGCGGTGTGGCGGTAGCCGGTCAGTTCCTGGAAGCCCTGGTTGACCTTGACGTAACGCATGTCCGCCAGCCGCACGATGATCGCTGGTGCCGGGTTGGCCCCGAAAGCGCGCTCGAACCAGGCAGCGGTCGCCTCTACGTCCGTCACGGGAACCTTCAGGTGATGCACGCCAGTGAAGGTCGGGGATGCCATGTCACACCTCTCAATGGATTCGACCAAACGACCGACAGGGAAGGGGTTGAGAGACTACGTTATGCAGTTCATTCCTTTGGCTGCGGGACTGCTTTTACATTCGGTCGAACGGGAGGGTGGACGATATCGACAGCGCAGGCTTTCAAGATTCCCCGGCTTATCAAGATCCCCCAGATCCGTACCGGTCTCTCCAATGTCCCGGAGACAGCCCGACCCGACGACGAAAGGCCTCGGTGAAGTGGCTCTGGCTGCAGAAGCCGACCTGTAGTGCCACCTCCACGATCGGCAGCTCAGTCTGCGAGAGCATCTCCTTTGCCCGGGAGATGCGTCGGTTCATGAACCAAGCATACGGGGACACAAGAGTCTTCTGCCGAAAGCACCAGGCAAATTCCCGGACGGACATATCTACTGTGGCCGCCCAGGTGGTGAGGTCCAAAGCTTGCCCTAGGGATGCCTCTGCGTAGTCTACACAACGCATCATTTGGGCGTT
>CAXTGN010000543.1:286-3824 GCA_964243455.1 uncultured Acidobacteriaceae bacterium | reverse complement strand
TCTTCTTGAAGGTATCCGTGGGCACACACGCCGTCAGCGTGTTGGCGACAGCGACCACGCCTGCGGCGACCACGGCCAATCCGAATCCGCAAACACCGCGCTTTGTGGGTGCAGTTACCGACGCGGCCGGCAACACGTTTGCGCCGGACTATTACAACAACTACCTGTATGAGCTGCCGGCGGGCAGCAGCACGCTCACGACCCTTTACAGCGGTCCGCCTCTCGTGTCTCCGCACGCCATCGCGGAGGACGCAGCAGGCAATCTCTACGTCACGACGACCACGCCCGGCACCACCGGCGCCGGCAGCTCGAACCTTCTTCGCTTTTCCGCAGGAAGCTACACGTCCGCGCCGGCCACGATCTCGGTTCCCGGCGGCGACAGCCTGTGGATCACGCCGGACGGTACCTTCTACACCGTCTACAGCAACGCCACGCTCGCGGTCTACAACCGCACGTCCTTTGCACTGGACTACTCCTCGCCGCAGACCGCAGTCGGTCAGACCAGCGCCTCGCAGACCGTCACGCTGGAAAATGACGGCACCGCGCCGCTCACCATTTCACCTCCGTCCACTGGCCTGAACCCCAGTACATCTTCTAACTTCAAGTACGATCCATCGTCCACGTGCAGCCCTCTGTCAGCCAGCTCCGCGCCGATCATGCTGGCCGCCGGCGCTTCTTGCACGCAGATCATTGAGTTCACCCCGACCCTGGCCGGCTCTCAGACCGGACAGGTGAAAACCACCGACAACTCCGCGAATGTTCCCGGTTCGATTCAGCTGATCAATCTGACCGCATCGGCTTCCCAGGGAACATCGACGGTCACTGTAGCGAGTGCGACGGGGACACTGGGGCAGAGCGTGACGTTGTCGGCCACGGTGAGCGGTGGCGGCGCGGTTCCAACGGGTGCGGTCAGCTTTGTTGTTGGGAGCGGGCCTACGGTGACGAGCACTAGCGGCAATTGCACGGCTGGGACGGGGTCGGAGACCTGCACGGTGTCGTACCCGACAAGCTCAGGGCTGGTGGCGGGCAGCAATACAATCACGGCGACGGTAGCGGCTGACGCGAACTACCTGACCAACACGGGAACGGGAACGCTGACGCTTGCCGCGGCTCCTACAACGAGCAGTGTGACGTCGACCCTGAACCCGTCGACCTATGGCAAGTCGGTCACCTTGAACGCCACGGTGAGCTCGACCTTTGGCAACCCGACGCCGCCCTCGGGCACAGTTACGTTCTATGACAACAACGTATCCCTTGGGAGCGTTTCCCTGAGTTCGGGAACGGCCAGCCTGACGATCTCCACGCTCTCGGTGGGCAGCCATCCGATCACGGTGAGCTATGGGGGAGCGGCGAATTATGCGGTCTCGACGTCGACCCCGGTGTTGAGTCAGGTCGTCAACAAGGCCCCGGCGACGAGCACCGATGCCGCTAGTGGATCGGGCACCTATGGGGCCGCGACCTCCCCGGTAACGGTCACGATTCCGTATGTGGGCGCCGTCGCACCGACGGGACTGATCACTGTTACCGACAAGTTCAATAACAATGTCACTATCCAGGCCTCGACGTGCACGTCAGCCAACAGCACGCTGACCTGCACCGGCAATCTGCCGACAACCAATGAGCCCGTCAACGCCACGGGCAATCCCCTGACCATTACCCAGGCAGCGGACGCAAGCTACAGCGGCAGCACGGGCACGGGAAGCATGGTCATCGCCAAAGCGGCGGCCACGACCACGGATGCGGGCACGGGCAGCGGCACCTATGGTGCAGCGACCACGGTTGTAACGGTGACCCTTCCTTACGCGGGAACGGTATCGCCCACGGGGTTGATCACGGTTACGGACGGCTTCAATGACAGCGTCACGATTCAGGCCAACACCTGCAACGTCGCTTCAGGCAAACTGACCTGCACCGGCAACCTGCCGACATTCAATGAGCCGGTCAGTGCGACCGGCAACGCGATCACCATCAGCCAGGCCGGGGATGGCAACTACACCGGGAGCACCGGTACCGGTCTGGTCACCATCGCCAAGGCTGCTGCGACCACGGGCGACACGGCCGCGGGCAGTGGCACCTACGGTGCAGCGACCACATCCGTCACGGTAAGCATTCCCTATGCGGGATCTGCTTTGCCCACGGGTCAGATCACTGTCACCGACGGCTTCAATGAGAACGTCACGATCCAGGCCAACACCTGCGCCGCTGCTTCAGGCAAGCTGACCTGCACGGCGAGCCTGCCTACTGCCAACGAGCCTGTCAGCAGCACGGGCAACACCGTTACCGTCACCGAGGCGGGCGACGGCAACTACAACGGCACCACGGGCACGGGTCCCGTGACTATCGCGAAGGCTGCTGCCAGCACCAATGACACGGCGTCAGGAAGCGGGACGTACGGTGCGGCGACGACGCCAATCACGGTCACTATCCCGTACGCCGGTTCGGCTTCGCCCACGGGCTTGATCACCGTCACGGACGGCTTGAGTGAAAGCGTCACGATCCAGGCCAGCACCTGCTCAGTCGCTTCGAGCAAGCTGACCTGCACAGGGAACCTTCCGACAGCCAAGGAGCCCGTCAGTTCCACGGGCAACAGCGTCAGCATAACGCAGGCAGCGGACACCAACTACAACGCAAGCAGTGGCACGGGCCTGGTCACGATTGGGAAGGCGCCGGCGACGACCAATGACACCGGGACGGGAAGCGGCACCTATGGTGCAGCGAATACTTCCGTCACGATGACGATCCCTTATGGCGGATCGGTCGCGCCTACCGGATCGATCACGCTCTCGGACAGCTTCAACAATACGGCCACGTTCCCCACGACGAATTGCACGGCCGCGGCCGGCAAGCTGACCTGCACGGGTCCTTTCCCCACCGCGTCTGAGCCTGTCAGCACGACAGGGAATGCGATCAGCATCATGCAGGCGGCGGACAGCAACTACAACGCAAGCACAGGTACAGGCCTGGTGACGATTGCGAAAGCTGCGCTGACCACGGGTGACTCGCTCACCGGCAGCGGAAGCTACGGCGCGGCGACCACGCCGGTCACGGTGACCATTCCCTACGCGGGAGCGGTTGCGCCCAGCGGGCTGATCACGCTGACAGACACATATAGCGAGACGACCACGATCCAGGCGTCCAGCTGCACGGCAGGCTCCGGCAAGCTGACCTGCACCGGCAACCTGCCTACGGCAGCGGAACCGATCAACGCCAACGGCAACACGGTCAACATTTCACAGGCAGCCGACGCGAACTACAGCGGAAGCACCGGCAGCGGCCCCGTGGTCATCGCGAAGGCCGTCGCAACGACGAATGACACGGCGACCGGCAGCGCCACCTACGGTGCAGCGACAACGCCGGTGACAGTCACGATCCCGTATGCGGGTTCGACCGCGCCTGCGGGGCTGATTACGCTTTCCGACGGCTTTGGCGACACAGCGACGGCCCAGGCGAACACCTGCACGGCTGCTTCCGGCAAGCTCACGTGCATCATCAATCTCGGAACCGCGTCAGAGCCGGTCAGCACGACGGGCAATGCGGT
>CAXTGN010000543.1:0-276 GCA_964243455.1 uncultured Acidobacteriaceae bacterium | reverse complement strand
GCAACTACAGCGGCAGCACGGGCAGCGGTGCGGTAACGATCGCCAAGGCAGCGGCGACGAGCAGCGACACAGCGAGCGGCAGCGGCACCTATGGTGCGGCGACAACCTCGGTGACGGTCACGATTCCCTATGTGGGCTCGACGGCTCCAAGCGGTCTCATCACGGTGGCAGATACCTACGGCGAGACGATGACGATTCAAGCGTCGGCTTGCACGGCATCAGCGAACAAGCTGACCTGCAGCGGTAGCCTGCCGACGACAGCTGAACCGGTGAATG
>CAXTGN010000542.1:0-3828 GCA_964243455.1 uncultured Acidobacteriaceae bacterium | reverse complement strand
TCGCTGTTTTTTACGTCCGGGATTGTGCTGCATCGGCTGCGGTCCATGAGCGAGCAGTTGCTGTGGCAGCGGCGGCGCGTGCTGCGATGGACGGGTGTTCTGTGGTTCGTCGGTGGGTTGGGTCTTGCCGGCGTGCCGCCGTTTGGCACATGGCTTGCCGAGGCAATGGCAGAGAATGCAGCGCAGGGTGCGGGCGTGCATGGGCTTTCGCTGCTGTTCGTTTTTGGAGAGGTGTTGACCGCGGCGGCTGTCTTCCGGACAGGGCTCCATATCTTCGCCGGGGTGGGCAGCGCGCCGCTCACGGATGAGGCAGCGTCAGTGGACGAGATGCCCGAGACGAAAGATGAGAACCGGGTTGTGAAGCCCTACCATTTTCTGCCGCCGCTTGCGTGCCTGGTGGTGGCGATGGCGCTGTTTCCCGGACACGGCTTCACGTCATGGATGGCGGGCGCGGTGGAGCGGTTTTCCAATCAGCCGGGCTATTGGCACACCCTGTATACGGACGACACGGTGTTTGCGAACCCCGGCAGCGGCGTTGCCCTGGCCAGCAGGTCGGATCTGATCGCGGCGGGGATTCAGGGCGCTATCGCGACCGCCCTGGCCCTAGGTTTGGCGCTTACCAGCGTGTATCGCCACAAGATCAAGAAGGGCCTGCGGCTGGGGTCGTATATGGAGACGGGATTCCAGCCACTACGGGCATTACAAAGCGGGCATCCGGGGGATTATGTGCTCTGGCTGACGGTGGGCGTGGCCATCTTTGGCACGCTGAGCGTGTTTCTTCTTCGCAGCTGAACGGCTCTCCGGCTTCGCTTGGAAGCTGGCCTGCAAAGACTTATCTTCCCCAGCGGATGCGGGCGAGTCCATACTAGCGCCATGAGCTCGCCCGTCACCCTCACGTCCCCGCCTGTCACCGTGAATCGCCAATGGACCGCTGTTGACATGCGCTCCCAGGCCGGACGCCGCGTCGTGATTACAGGCGCCAACTCCGGCATCGGGTTTCACGCGGCGCTGGAGCTTGCGCGCAAAGGGGCGGCGATTGTGCTGCCGACGCGCACGCCGGAAAAGGCGCAGAATGCAATCGCGCGTATCCACCGCGAGGTGCCTGGGGCCGAGGTGACACCAGCTTCCCTGGATCTCGCCTCGCAGCGGAGCGTGCGTGAGTTTGCTGCATGGTACGCGGAGAGGTTTCCGGGGGAGTCGCTCGACCTGCTGATCAACAATGCCGGCGTGATGGCCTTGCCCAAGCGGGAGGTTACGGAGGATGGATTTGAGCGGCAGTTTGCGACGAATTACCTGGGGCCGTTTGCGCTGACAGGTCTCTTGCTGCCGCATCTCAAGGCTGTCTTTGGAACGCGTGTCGTTACCCTCTCAAGCGGCATCGCGAGCGCGGGCAAGATCGACTTCGATAATCTGCAGTCCGAGCGGAAGTACAGGCCGATGATGGGCGCGTATGCGGAGTCCAAGCTGGCGGACCTGATGTTTGCGCTGGAGTTGCAGCGGCGGCTGGGCACGGTGGGGTCGCCGATCCAGTCGACGGCGGCGCACCCGGGTTATGCGGTCACGAATTTGCAGGGCGCGCATTTGTCCTTCGGATTGCGGCTGGGTACGGCCCTGCTGAAGCCGTTTCTTTCGCAGGATGCGGCGCATGGTGCGTTGCCGACACTGTATGCGGCGACGGCTGCGCAGGTGCAGGCCGGGTGCTACTTCGGGCCGAATGGGTGGCAGGAGATGAAGGGGTATCCGACGTATGCGCAGATCCCGGTGGCCGCGCAGGACGCCGTGACGGCGAAGCGCCTGTGGGCGGAGTCGGAGCGGTTGACGGGTGTGAGCTTTGGGGCGCTTTCGACGGTGTAGGTGTTACTCGCCATAGGGTACCCAGATGTTTTTGATCTGCGTGGCGTGGCGGAGATAGAGGCGGCCTTCGCCCTGGGTGGGATCGAACCAGTCGGTGGCACGGCCTTCGTTGGTCCATACCTGTTTGAGGTTGCCGACCGAAGCGGCTTTGACCATGGCGGAAGCGGGTCCGTCGCGGAAGCTCCAGAGGGCGTCGACGTCGTCGTGTTCGGCGAGGGTTTTGCCGAGCTCCATCGGCTTGCCGGCGACGAGATTGATTACGCCTGCGGGGATGTCGCTGGTGTCGAAGACTCCGTAGAGTTCGCTCATGAAGGTGGCGGATGTTTCGCTGGGGACGGCGACGACGGCGTTGCCCATGGCGATCGCGGGGAGAATGAGGGAGAGCAGGCCGAGCAGTGGGGCTTCGTCGGCGGCGAGGATGCCGACCGTGCCGACGGCTTCGTGCATGGCGAGCGCGACCATGTGGAAGGGTGGGTTGTGCACCGTGCCTTCGAATTTGTCGCACCAGGCGGCATAGCTGAAGGTGCGCTCTACCGCGGTGTCGAACTCTACGGTGGCTTGCGGGGTGCCGACGAAGGCGGCTAGCTTGCCGATGATGTCTTCGCGGCGTTGCGAATGTCCTTGCGGCTGCCGAGCGGGGCGTGGCCTACGCGTTCGCCGGCGAAGCTGTAGACGGGATAGCTGTAGCCGGAGTCTGGGCGGGTTTGCTTGCCGTTGATGTACTGCTTCACTGTGCGGTCGATCGCGATATCTGCGAGGGCGTCCTCGTCGATTTTGTCGGCCAGGACGTCATCGCTTGCCGAGGCGAACTCCGAGCCTGCTGATGGTTCTGGCAGCGGGGTTGCCGGTCCATCCTGTCCGGCGCCCTTCAGCCATGCGGGTTCGAGGTACTCGTGCATGCCCTCGCGGCCGCTTTCGCGACCGTAACCGGACTCGCGGTAGCCGCCGAAGCCGCAGGCTGCGTCGAAGAGGTTCGTTGCGTTGACCCAGACGACGCCGGCCTTGACCTGCGCGGCGATGTCGAGTGCGACGTTGACGTTTTCGCTCCAGATGCAGGCGGCGAGGCCGTAGGGCGTGTTGTTGGCTAGCTCGACGGCTTCGGCGGGGGTGCGGAAGGTCATGGCGGCGAGGACGGGGCCGAAGATCTCCTCCTGCGCGACGGTGCCGGCTGGCGAGACGCCGGTGAGCAGCGTGGGTTTGAGGAAGAGGCCGTTGGCGGGAAGGGTGAGCTCGGGCTGCCAGCAGGTGGCGCCGTCGGCGACTCCGCGGTCGATGTAGCCCTGGATGCGGTCGTACTGGACCTTGTCGGCGATTGCGCCGATGTCGATGGTCTTGTCTAACGGCGAGCCTACGCGGAGAGTGGCCATGCGGGCGCGGATCTTGTTGTACAGGCGCTCGGCGACGCGCTCCTGTACGAGGAGGCGTGAGCCTGCGCAGCAGACCTGGCCGCCGTTGAACCAGATGCCGTCGACGAGGCCTTCTACGGCGGAGTCGAGGTCGGCGTCGTCGAAGACGATGTAGGGCGATTTGCCGCCTAGTTCGAGGCTGAGCTTCTTGGAGGTGGCGGCGGTGGCTTTGCGGATCTGCCGGCCTACCTCGGTGGAGCCGGTGAAGGCGATCTTGTCGATCCCGGGGTGGTCGACGAGGAGCTGGCCTGTGCGGCCGTCACCCTGCACGACGTTGAGGACGCCTTCGGGGAGGCCGATCTCTTCGGCGATCTCGGCCATCATCACTGCGGTGAGCGGGGTGTATTCGGCTGGCTTGATGACGACGGTGCAGCCTGCGGCGAGGGCCGGCGCGACCTTCCAGGCGAACATGAGCAGGGGGAAGTTCCAGGGGATGATCTGGCCGACGACGCCGACGGGTGTGTAGCCGCGGAAGTCTTCGCCGGTGAAGCCGTTCTCGCCCAGGGAGCCGAGGAGTTGCGCCCAGCCTGCGTGGTAATAGAAGTGGCGAGCGACGAGCGTGATGTCG
>CAXTGN010000541.1:1323-3829 GCA_964243455.1 uncultured Acidobacteriaceae bacterium | reverse complement strand
GACGACGGAAAGCCGATGAACGAAAGGGAGATCCGGTTTCCAGACCCCGCGTACTCTGCGGGCGGCGAGATCAATGTAGACTTTAACGCCATGTCGTACCGGCATGCGTACCAGGCACTGGCGCGTCCAGCCTCGGTATTCCGATACGATGTGGCGACCGGCGAGTCGACGTTGCTGAAGCAGCAGCCTGTGCCGGGTGGATTCGATGCCTCGTGGTACCGGTCAGAGCGTTTGTGGTTCAAGGCCGAGGATGGGACCGAGGTGCCCATATCGCTGGTTTATCGCAAAGACAGATTCGCAAAGAATGGAACCTCGCCGCTCTACGTGTATGGGTATGGGTCTTACGGCTACCCCCTGCCACTGGGCTTCTCCGCCTCACGACTGGCGTTGCTGGATCGTGGGATCGTGGTCGCCTATGCGCATATTCGTGGTGGCGGGGAGTTGGGCGATCCCTGGCACGACGCCGGCAAAATGATGCACAAGCGCAGCACGTTTTCTGACTTCGTAAGCGCTGTCGAGTTCTTGGTTCGTGAAGGGTATGGCGATGGAAGGCGTGTGGCGATCGAGGGTGGATCGGCGGGCGGCCTGCTGATGGGTGCGGTGACAAACCTCGCGCGGGAACAGGGCAAGCCGGGCCTATTCCGGGCGGTGCTGTCGCATGTGCCGTTCGTGGACGTGATGAACACCATGCTGGATGCCAGCCTGCCGTTGACGGTGGGCGAGTACGAGGAGTGGGGCAATCCGAACGAGGCCGAAGCGTTTCGCTACATGCTGAGTTACTCGCCATACGACAATCTGCAGGAGGGAGCGCACCCGGCCATGCTGGTGAAAACGAGCCTAAACGATTCGCAGGTGATGTACTGGGAGCCGGCGAAATATGTCGCCAAGCTCCGGACCCTGAAGACGAACCCAGAGATGCCGCTCTTGCTGCACACGAACATGGAGGCCGGGCACGGTGGGGCGTCCGGACGGTACGACTACCTGAAAGAAGTTGCGTTCGACTACGCATTCCTGTTGCGGGAACTCGGAGTGCCCGAGGAACGTAAAGACGGATGACAGCTGGCCTGGGCATAGGATAGGGAACGTGCGACACATCTGGAGAAGAGGTTGGGGCGTACTGGCACTGGCTCTCTTGCCGGTGCTCCTTGCGCGTGGCGAGGCCGTGAAGGACCTCGCTAAGCCTACAAGTTATGTGGATGACCTTGCCGGCGTCATCGACCCAGATGCGAAGGCCCAGATGGAGTCACTGGCCGCAGAGGTGGAGCGCGAGGCGCACTCCACGATCATCATCGTGACCATCCACTCTCTGGACGGCGACACGATCGAAGATTTCACCACTCAACTCGAAGATAAGTGGAAGGTAGGACCGAAGGGATCGGACAAGGGCGTCATCATGCTGTTTGCGGTCAACGACCATAAGCGGCGCATCGAGGTTGGCTACGGCCTCGAAGGCGTACTGAACGATGCAAAGCTCGGTGACATAGGAAGAAGCATGGTGCCGGACCTGAAAGCTGGCGACTATGGCTCGGCCATCCTGGGCGGCGAGCGGCAGATCGCCGATAACATCGCCAAAGATGCGGGTGTGACGCTGTCGCCCCTGCCGGCGCGACCGCAACAGCGGGAGCAGCCGGCACGGAGTGGAAGGGGCTTTGGTTTCCTGCCTTTTCTGCTGATCATTGTGTTTTTCTGGTTGATTTCTCGCGGAGGCCGGGGTGGCCGCGGCGGTGGGGGCGGTGGGATCGGCAGTTGGCTGCCGTGGTTCCTGATCGGCAACCTTACGGGTGGCGGCCGTCGAGGTGGCGGGGGCTTCGGCGGTGGTGACGGCGGGGGTGGAGGTTTTGGTGGCGGTGGGGGAGACGATGGTGGGTTCAGCGGCGGATTCGGTGGTGGCTCGGGCGGCGGTGGGGCGAGCGGGGACTGGTAGCTGACCGTTTGCTCTTGGTTTCGAAGCGACACATGAAAAGAGGAGAACGATGCGTAAGTCGATGACGGGTGTGGTGGTTCTGGTTCTGGTGATTGTCGTGCTCCTGCTTGGGTTTGGGAGCTATGTTTCCACCAAGAACCACCTTGTGCAGTTGAATGAAAACGTGAACCAGTCCTATTCGCAGGTGGACATCGTTCAGCAGCGGCGGCTCGACCTCATCCCGAATCTCGTGGCCAGCGTCAAAGGCTACGTCAAGGAAGAGGAGACGGTGCTGACAAACATCGCGAATGCCCGCGCAGCCGTGATTGCGGCATCAAGCGACCGGGCGAGCTCGATTGACGCCAACCGACGGCTGGACGTGGCTCTAAGCCCCTTGAATCGGCTGCAGGAAACGTATCCCAACCTGAAGGGGAACGAGCAATTCGTCCGCCTCGAGGACGAGCTGGCAGGAACGGAGAATCGCATTGCCGTGGAGCGTAACCGTTACAACCTGTCCCTGAAGGAATACAACGTGTATGTGCAGCAATTCCCGAACAGCATCTGGGCGGGCATGGCGGGCTACCACACCAAGGATGACCAGTA
>CAXTGN010000541.1:0-1223 GCA_964243455.1 uncultured Acidobacteriaceae bacterium | reverse complement strand
AATACGAGTGCCTCGACGTTGCTGGGCCGGCGCGTCCTGGACTTGTCCGGGAAGAGCCTGGGCCGGGTGATGGAACTCGCGGTGGATACATCACAGGACAGCGGCCGCATCTCGGCCCTTGTCTTGCGAAAAGGGCTCGGGCGTCCGGACATGGCCGTTCCGGTGCAAGGAATGAGCATCCCACAGCGTGCGGGAGAGGCGTTGCAGACTGGGGCAGAGGCGACGCTCGTCAACGGCCTGGAGCACGCGCTCTTGCTGGAGCGCGACCTGCTGGACCAGCAAATCATCGATGTGGATGGGCGCAAGGTGGTGCGCGTCAATGATGTAAACCTGACCTGGCAGGCGGGCGCCGACGGCGTCCACGCGGCAGGACTGCTGATCAATGGGGTTGAAGTCGGAGTGCGCGGCGCGGCGCGGCGACTGCTCCATGGACTACCCCAGGCGGCGATCCTCGGGATCTCCGAACGCATGAGCGGGAACACCATCCCGTGGAGCTGCGTTGACCTGATCGAGCGCGACCCCGCACGGCGTGTGCGGCTCAAAATCGGACAGGAGCGGCTGGCCAAGCTGCATCCGTCCGATATCGCAGAGATCCTGCAAGAGCTTGCGCCGGCGGAGCGTGAGGCCGTGTTTATCAGCCTGCCGGAGGAGACAGCGGCGGAGACGCTGGAGGAAATCGAGCCGCGGCTGCAAAAGGAACTGCTGCAGGGCATGGACTCCGAAAGAGCGGCGAACATCCTGGAGGAGATGGACCCGGGTGCCGCGGCGGATGTGCTCAGTGAACTCTCCGAGGAGCACTCCGAGGCGATCCTCGAAGAGATGGAGCCCGAGGAGCGGCAGGACGTTCAGGAGTTGCTGGAGTTTTCGCCCGATTCAGCCGCTGGCCGCATGACAACGGACTATTTCTACGTTGCCGAGGAGGAAACGGTGGGTCATGCGGTGGACGCGCTGCGCGGCTTTGAGGGCGACCCGGATACCGTAACCGAGGTGTACGTGCTGACCTCGGACGAGCACCTTGCTGCGGTCGTCACACTGTCACGCCTTCTGCTCGCGAAGCCGGGGGTCCAGGTGCTGAGCCTGGCACCGGAAGGCCGCCCAGTGAGCTGCAGGATGGACGCGGATGAGGATGACGTAGCGGAGCTGTTCGACAAGTACAACCTTCGGTCGCTGCCCGTGCTGGATCACACCGGTCGTGTCGCAGGCGTCATTCACGCGGAGCAAGT
>CAXTGN010000540.1:0-3837 GCA_964243455.1 uncultured Acidobacteriaceae bacterium | reverse complement strand
CGTTCCTCGCCCTGCTCAACGCCTTCGACGGCTCGCGCGGCCTCGCCGTCATCCTCGGCCTGCTCGCCGCCTTCAGCGGCCTTCGCGCGGTCACCCAGGCCCGGCAGATCGGCGGCCGTGGCGGCCCGTCGCTGCTGCGCGGCAGCTCCGACAACTTCGGCCACGCCGCCTGGCTGTCGATGCGCGAGGCCAGCAAGCTGTTCCCCGGGCCGGACCCGGCCTACGCCGGCATCGTCATCGGCGAGGCCTACCGGGTCGACGAGGATCCGGTCGCCAGGCGCACCCGCTTCGACCCGCGTGAGCGGCGCAGCTGGGGCCTCTTTGCCGCTACGCCAAAATGCCATATGACACGCTGACCATAAGACGCATTGACCAGTTGACCGATCGGCGCTACGGCCGCTTGATCATTCCGCCGGGAGTTCATAATGATCGTCGTCAGCGTGATCGCGCGTAAGGGAGGCACCGGCAAAAGCACCGCGGTCCGGTGCCTTGCCGTCGAGGCTCTCAAGGCTGGTAAGCGGGTGGTCGTCATCGACACCGATCCTCAACCAACATGTTATCGTTGGGGAGAACGACGTGCCCAAGCTGGTATTCCTGTTCCCTTAGTAGTCCTGCCTGGAGCCAAGAGTGTCCTGGCACAAGTTGAAAGCTACCGCGGACAAGGCGTTGACGTTATTCTGATCGACACGCCGCCGACCGCGACCCCCGCTGTAAACGCTGCTTTAGATGTCTCGACTGCGGCCGTCGTCATTACCAGACCGAATCCAGAGGATCTTGAGAGTGTTCAGGAGAGCCTTAGGATCGCCGGTGCGCAGCAGCGCCCGACGGCAGTGGTCCTGTGGCAGTCACCGCCTGATAGGCGAGTACGAGCAGTTGCCATGGCTCGCGAAGCTCTCGAGAGCATGAAAGCTATAGTCTGTCCAACCGCAGTTTCCACTTCGATCAGCTATCCTTATGCCTATGTGGAAGGTCTCACACCGCAGGAACGAGAGCCGGAAGGTCGAGCTAGAGCAGAGCTAGCCGATGTGTATGCTTGGCTTCAGCACATTGGCGTAATGGCCAGCGGGTCATATGACATCGTGGCCTCCGGGAACAGGGGCACAAAGTTCAAGCGGTCGGCTGGTCAGAGGAGAGCTGTCGCATGAGTTCGCGCTCAAAAGCGCCGCCTAGCTATGCCGTAAGTCTGGTCATTCAGCAGCCCAAACACCCAGCTCTACCGACCGTCTCTTATCAGGAGCATATTGAAGAACCTTCGACCGGCATCAGGGGAAGAGGACGCCGACCTCTGGAGGACGCCGCAGACCCGAGCGTGCTCTACCTGCATCCAGCTGGGAAGAAGGCGCTTCGGCTATACGCTGTCGAACGTGGAGTGAAGGTGCATGACCTACTGATCGAGGCCGTTGAAGCTTGGGCTGAGGGTAAAGGCCTTATGGGGCCATGGCGTGTAACATCGTCTGGACCACCGCGTCGCAAGCGATAACAACAGCTAAGTCAGAGGTGAATCCTGGTAGCTTAGAAGTCGCATTGTCATATGACCTTAAGGCCGAGATCTAATAAACGATCGTCTAGCAGTTCAGTGCTGTAAACTAAATGTGAGGATGTCAGTTGAACCGCTAAAATGCCGGCCTTTGGGGAGTCTATCGAGCGATTGCCACGAGCTTCTTGCTGCTCAAGCTTGAGGAGTGATCTGGGGACTCTATCGAGGGTCTACCCGCCGGTTTGGAGAACACGCGGCGCGACCGGCGGCTTAGATGGTTTGAGGATAACGCCTTGGTCGACGATCTCCAGCCTCGCATCCGGATAGACAGCCATTGCCAGTGCCAGCAAGGCCGGAAAGCGGCTCTTGAAATGGTATAGTTCTTTGTAATTCGGTCCGTGTTGCGCCTTCAAGGCTTTCCAGGTAATCAATCGCGGGCCAGAAAGTGAATGAAGCCGGTAAGTGAGCCAGATATAGACGTCGAGTGCCGCAGAATTATTTGCAAAAGCCTTGATGGCATTTTCTTCTTGGGGTAGGGGATGCTTCTTTAACTGCTCAAAGAAGCCCTCTGAAAGCTTGGCAGTTGCGAGCGAAAGTCGTCCTTGACGATGGTCATGAGCCTCTATGAAATCAGCTCGGTCAACAATGGACTGGTTCATCAGTCCGCTACGACCAACCCCTTGGACGTGAAAGGTAAGGCGGCAGCGGGAAATCATCTCCGCTTGCTCTCGAACGGCGCGCCCACTGTTACCGCCCCAAGGTACACCGATTCGCTCGGACCAAGCTCGCCAAGAGCCTCCAAGAGCAACTTCGCGGCTGTTTGTTCGAAGAGCTTCAGTCTGAAGATTAGAGTAGAATGAGGCGAGCATACGCTCCAAATGGCACTCCGATCGGCTCAAGCGGCCCTGTACCATCCTTGCCACGCGGCCGATAACCAGGTTCCACAGCGAGCCGAACATGGTCAGACATCACTTCCCAAAGCTGGTCTGGCTTTAGGCGTCGGTGAGGAAGAGCACATTGAGCCCAGCCAGAGTAGGCGACGGAGAGGGCGCTGTCTTCCTGACCCATGTAGATGGAGGCGGCTTCGACTACCTCGCGAGCATGGTCACTCAAGAGTGCAGCTTGCTTGCCTTTTGTGAGCAGCAGGTCGTGGACCGTCCCCATCGCTCTTCTCTATCCCTCACGAGCCATCTCTTTTTAGGCCGTGTTTTCCACCGTTGTCGCTGGGGATTCTGTCGAGAGAACTATTTGAAGAGCTATTAGAGAATCTACTATTAGCTTGCTCGACAAAGTCCCCGGGATAACTCCAATAAGTCATTGATACATCGTTCTCGTTCTCGACAGAGTCCCCAAGGCTCTCGATACAGTCCCCGGACTGCATGTGTGTAACGTACGACTTCACCTCGACAGAGTCCCCATTTACCGCAGGTGCGACTCCAGTTCGCAACTACGCTCCTCGGGATAGGTCATCGATAGAGTCCCCGGTGAGGAGAGGGTAGGGCGGCATATGGAGGTAGCGGCAATCAATTCAGATCAGCTAATCTTTGCGTGGAGGCGGGTGATGGATACTGCGGAGCGAGCTGAACGTGTCTGGACGGCGGTGGACTTCCTGACGACAGATCAGAGCGAGTTCGGTTCCGCATGGCGCTACGAGCTCGTTGACGGACGGCTTATTGGACAGGCAGCCCCGACGCCGGAACATGGCGCCATCATGTCGGGCCTCACTACTGCCCTGGCGACCCGTCTGCGAGGGAACTCGAACAGGTGTCGACCGGAAGCGGGAAGCGGTGCGGCTCCAAGACAGCAGCAGCGGAGTACGGCTCGAATTCCAGACGTCACCATCCGTTGCGGTGATCTCCCGCAAGTCGTGTTCGAAGTTGTATCACCCTCCGAACTCCGCGCCTGGCGCGCCCGCGACCGAAAGCGTCGAGACCTCCAGGACGTTGAAGGCGTGCAGGAGATTATCGAGATCTATCAAGATGAGGTGGCGGCGCACATCTACCGCAGAGAACCGGACGGAACATGGTCGTTTGCTGCGATTGATGGCAGGACGTCGGTTCTAGGCTTGCGGAGCCTAGGCCTCGAGATACCAATGGCGGAAGTATACGAATTCGTACTTCCAAGTATGTCTGATGAAGATGCAAGTTAATACGACGTTTCCTTGATTTCGAACCACGGCAACTTCTTCTAGACCACGATGCTCATTCTACGACAGATAGTCTTAACAGCTTCTATTGGGCAGGCTGCAGCGACACCTCC
This sequence comes from uncultured Acidobacteriaceae bacterium, assembly GCA_964243455.1. Taxonomy (GTDB): domain Bacteria; phylum Acidobacteriota; class Terriglobia; order Terriglobales; family Acidobacteriaceae; genus Granulicella. The sequence continues at coordinate 101 of CAXTGN010000540.1, read as the reverse complement.
GAGGCGATAGCATTCGGAGCTTGTTCAAGCGTGCAATTTTAGCTTCGTGTCCTACAGGATACCTGCCAGCGGGTGGCTCTCGAACGGGTCCCCCATCTCGA
>CAXTGN010000539.1:0-3839 GCA_964243455.1 uncultured Acidobacteriaceae bacterium | reverse complement strand
TCGCGACAAGGCCAAGGGCATCGCGCAGTACCGCAAGCTGAAGGAGCGCGAGGCACAGCTCTCCAAGAGCTCGCGTGTTTCTCTCGAGGGGCTTGCGGAGCAGATCAAGCAGGCCGGGGTCAAGGACCTCAACCTCATCCTCAAGGGCGACGTGCAGGGTTCGGTCGAAGTGCTGGCCGATTCGCTTACACGCATGTCGACCGAGAAGGTGCGGGTCAAGGTGCTGCACTCCGGTGTCGGCGCGATCACCGAGTCGGACATCCTGCTGGCATCGGCGTCCAACGCCGTGGTCATCGGGTTCAACGTCCGGCCGGAGCGCAAGTCGCAGGAGCTGGCGGATCGGGAGAACGTCGAGATCCGGCTGCACTCGATCATCTACGAGCTGCAGGACGAGATGCAGAAGGCGATGCTCGGACTTCTCGATGCGGTCTATCGCGAGAACTACGAGGGTCGTGCCGAGGTGCTCAATGTCTTCAAGATCACCAAGGTCGGTCAGATTGCCGGCTGCACGGTGCGCGACGGTCAAATCAAGCGCGACATGCAGGTCCGCGTGCTGCGCGGCGGCGAAGAGGTCTGGAAGGGCAAGATCGCCTCGCTCAAGCGGTTCAAGGACGATGTGGCCGATGTTCGCATGGGCATGGAGTGCGGTATCGATCTCCAGGGCTTCAAGGACATCCGTGTAGGCGACCTCATCGAAGCCTTCACGACCGAAAAGCTGGCCGCCGACCTCGGACAGAACACCGCCGACAAGAAGAAGCAGCAGATGGCCGAACTGGCCGCAGCGAAAGAGCGTGAGCCCGTAGGGGCTGGCGTGTAGTTCAGAAGCAGAGGCAGTGAGAAAGGGCCGGGATTGCTCCCAGCCCTTTCTCTTTAGTCGTCTACGGATGCAGCGGCGGTTGCTGGGCTCGAAGCCAGGTAAGCAGGCCCGCAGGGTCATCGGTGATGATGGCGTCCACGTGCGCATCGGCCATCTTCTGCCAGCCCTCGGGCGTGTTGACGGTCCAGGACGCGACTTGCCGGCCCATCGTATGGGCTGCGGCTACGGCGTCAGGTGTTACGAGTTCCTGTCCTGGACTCAGGATCTCCGCCCCGGTCACCTCGGCGACATGAGCAAAGCTCTTGTCGTGGTCCGTCAGACCCGTCAGGCTGTCGTATTTCGCATCTTCGAACAGGGCCGAGAGCCGGATTTGCGGGTCGATCCTGCGCATGGCAACCAAGGTCCGGAAGTCGAAGCTCTGGAGGATGACGCGGGCCTGAAGGTTGTGACGACGAACGGCGTCATCGATCATCTTCGCGAAGATCTCGGGAGCTGGGGTGAAGTCCGGGTGGCTCGGGAAGTTCTTGGTCTCCACATTGAACTCGAATCTGCCCTGCGGCGCCAGATCCAACACTTCGTCAAAGGTGGGCATTGGGGTGTGCGGTACAGCCACCTGGTGCGGGAAGTTCGCCAGGGTGTGCGCGCCGCAGTCATACCCTTTCAACTGCGCCAGCGTCAGGGAGCGGATGAGGGTGCCCGGCGGCAGCGGCGGCCCATCGCACCGGCGCTCATTCGCCACGGCGGCCTTCACCTGCGGGTCCTCTGACACGGGCTGCGTCAGATACGGGGAATGCGAGACAACGAGAACATTGTCCCGAGTTACGGCAAGGTCCAGTTCGAGCACATCGGCCCCCACCGAGATGCCGTACTGAAATGAGGCGAGCGTGTTCTCCGGACGGAAGGCGCGGCCACCACGGTGGGCGTGGACGAGGATGGTTTGGGCCGTGACCGGGAGGGCTGCCATGAGGACCAGAGTACGGAAGAGGGTGCGCATGCGTACAGAGTCGCCGCGCTTCGTTACAGAGGTGTAACAAATCGACTGTGCCAGAGACTCCCGTGGATACTCTTGGTAGATGGGCACGGCGGCTCCGCAGACGCAGTCGTTAGAGGATCACGACCGGGTGGCCCGCTTCAAGGCCCTGACGGAGGAGATCTTGCCTGCGCTGGCGCGAGAGAATCGCTGGCCGATCCGACTGGACCATTGCTTCAAGCGAATTTGCCTGGATCATGCCTTCGGGGACGTCTGGTACAAGCACCTAGCCAGACCTGCCGAACGGCATCTGGAAGGCGAGGCGCTCCGCCGGGCCCTGGCATGTGCGGAGGAACTCGCGTCCCAAGGCCTGCCCGTGCTGCGCGAGCGCGACGCGGCCAGCCTGCGATTACGCGGAAAGCATCCGAAACGGGATCGCGCGTAACAGTCGATGCAGCAGGTTCCCCGTTCGGGGAATGACAAGCAAGAAAAGCAAGGCAGGAAGAGCAGAGCGAGCGAGAAAGCAGAGCGAGCAAGAAAAGCAGCCGTAAGATCACGGGAAGAAGTAGCAGCAGCAAGGCTGAGATCCCCCATTGGTAGCAGAATCTGTCTGGACCCTGGGGCATGTGGGAACCATTTTCCGTGTGATACGTCTGATGTTCACATGCTGTACCGCCGAGACAGCAGAACGACTGGGGATGCACGATGAGCAGTTTGCAAGCCGAGCAGATGTGGTTGAAACAATTGAACGACCGGAGTGCGGCCTCCCACCCGAAGCCGCAGATGCGCCGGGAGACCTGGCAGAGCCTAAACGGGCAATGGGATTTCTGCAAAGGGCGGGCCAAGCACTACACCACGCCGGACGAGGTGACGTGGGAGTGTGCGATCACGGTGCCTTTCAGCCCGGAGACCCAGGCAAGCGGGGTGGCCGACACTGGCTTTTATACCGCGGTCTGGTACCGGCGGACATGGGAGCAGGAGCCTGTGCCCGAGGGCAAGCGCTTACTCGTGCATTTTGAAGCCGTGGACTGGCAGGCCGAGGTGTGGGTGAATGGGAGGCAGATGTGCTCCCACCAGGGCGGCTTTACGCCCTTTCACGTGGACATCACCTCTGCTCTGGTCGCGGGTGGAACCCAGGAGATCGTGGTTCGCGCGGAGGACGACTCCTTGGATCTCGAGAAGCCGCGTGGCAAGCAGGACTGGAAACTCGAGCCGCATTCGATCTGGTATCCGCGGACAACAGGGATATGGCAGGGGGTCTGGCTGGAGACCGTGAGCGCGACCCGCATCAGTTCCCTGCAGTGGACCAGCAGCCTGAAACACTGGGACATCGGCCTGGATGCGCGCGTGCTCGAGGACGGCCACCGCAGTGATGAAGTGGATAGCTCGGGAGAGGTGAAGCAGAAGCAACCGCTGAAGATGAATGTCCGGCTCTCCGTGGGCGATCAGATGATCGCAGAAGATCGCTATGCCGTGGTTGCCGGCGAGGTACATCGCCGCATTGCGCTGTCCGACCCTGGCATTGACGATTCGCGCAATACGCTTCTCTGGTCGCCGAATTCACCCACACTGATTGACGCGGTCGTTGAACTGCGGAACTCTGCCGGCGACTTGCTGGACCGGGTGGAAAGCTATACCGCCCTGCGATCGGTCGCGACGCAGGGGGACCGCTTCATCCTGAACGGGCGCCCGCTGCCCCTGCGGCTCGTGCTGGATCAGGGGTACTGGAAACAAACCGGGCTGACGGCTCCCGATGATGACGCGCTTCGGAAGGATATTGAATTGGTGAGGCGACTGGGCTTCAACGGCGTCCGCAAGCACCAGAAGATCGAAACGGAGCGCTTTCTCTACCTGGCCGACAGGGCAGGCCTGCTGGTCTGGGAGGAGATGCCAAGCGCCTACCGGTACACGACGAAGTCCATCGACCGGCTGACGCGCGAGTGGCTGGAGGTGCTCGAGCGTGACAGGAGCCATCCGTGCATCATCGCGTGGGTACCCTTCAACGAGAGCTGGGGTGTGCCGGATCTGCCGGACAGCCAGGCGCAGCGGCAC
>CAXTGN010000538.1:2835-3852 GCA_964243455.1 uncultured Acidobacteriaceae bacterium | reverse complement strand
GATGTCGATTGAGCGCGGCGAGCTGAGGGTGAGATTCCAGACCCTGGAGGAGCTGGCTGAGGCGATGCTCTATCTGGCGACCGTGTTCACGCAGGATTTGGAGGGCTTTGCGGCTCGCTATGAACCAGCCCGGGCCGCGGCTAAGGACGAAGATGCTGCCCAGAACTGATCGCGCCCAAGGTCTCGGTTCTCTTGACTTCGTCATACAGTGTGATAAAAGAAGAAAACCTACCTTGGCTACATGCAACTCGGCAGAACATAGGTCGACGCAACCTCGGGGTCGACATAAAGGTATGAGTCTCAGGCCTCAGGAGCCTTCCCCGCTTAGAAGCGATATGCAGACCCAAGTTGGCGCCCGTTTCAGCGGTGGCTCGGAATCGGTACGGTAATTCAGCCCCTACTCTCAGCATCCGTTCCTGGGTGCCAAGGTACTTCAAACCGGCAATACAGGCCTCCGATGAGCACCCATTTCAGCGCCGCCGCAGGTTCAGAAGGTGGTGCTCCGCTGAATTGGGTGCCTTGCCGTGTCTTACAGCCACACAGTACATCGCTGGTGGCCAGAATCTCCGCTGAATTGGGTGCCTCTAGCTTCCATTTGCTCTGAGTAAGCCGACTCGGACCGCTGTTCGGGCAGAGCATCTCTCCAAAGCTCGGCGCTGAAATGGGGGCCAATGGGAGTTTTGCTCCTGTTGACTCAGGATGGACAGCTGCCGAGATGTCGCACGCTGAAGCGGGTGCCCGGAAAAGCCGCGTGTTTCATGATTCCCACGCTGAATTGGGAGCATCTCCACGCTGAATTGGGGGCAGATTCACGCTGAAACGGGGGCTCACATAATAAGAAGCCTCTAGTTCTGTCTTTAGTATTGGCTCTATGTTCTTTACCTCTATTCCAGGGTTCAATAGGTTTTCTTTGGAAAAATGTCCGCTAGGAGACCGATCACCAACTGAGCGCAATTCTGAAGGACGAAATGTCCAGCGATCTCCGGCTCGCTCCTTTCAGAAGCAAGGCACCCATTT
>CAXTGN010000538.1:0-2735 GCA_964243455.1 uncultured Acidobacteriaceae bacterium | reverse complement strand
CAGCGGTAGGTACCTGGGATCTCGGAAAGCCATCCGATTCGGTGCCATCCACTGGTTTCGGGTCTGCTGCCTGCAATGCCTCGAGGCACCCATTTCAGCGGTAGGTACCTGGGATCTCGGAAAGCCATCCGATTCGGTGCCATCCACTGGCCTCGGGTCTGCTGCCTGCAATGCCCTCGAGGCACCCATTTCAGCGGGCAAGAGTTGAACGTCGCGGATGGCAGGCACCCATTTCAGCGGACAAGAGTTGGACGTAATGGATGGCAGGCACCCGTTTCAGCGGCCTGAGGTATGAGCTTCCAAAGTTTTCTGGGTTGGGGTTTTGCTGGGAATTGCTGGGGTACCAGGTGATATGCAAAGGCCGTTTTCTGAAGTGCTCACCCGAAGTCCAAGGAAGACCCGCTCGATCTTAGGTATCGCTTCGCGGACCTTCTCCTTAAACCGCTTGAGGCTCTTGTACTCCGAACCGATCTGCTCTTTTAGCCCGGTCCAGGGAATGGTTCGTGCAGTCCCAGTTTCCGAGGCTCTCCAAGTCTCATAAGCGAGCAACGTGTACAAATCGAGCGCAAGAGACGAGCTGCGCAGACCACGCAGAGCACGGAGATCAACCGGCACAGGAGCTGCGGTGATCGCCTCGAAGAAGTCCTCGCTCAGCATGATGTAGCTTTCGAAGAGAGTTCCCTGTGCAGATTTCGCGTCCGCAGAATCCCACCATACAACGGCTTTAGGCGCGATCTGCATATCAACCCAGCTCTTCCTCTTGCTTCCGGGCGTTGTCTGTTCGAAGCTGATGGTCGCTCGGAGCAATCTCTCGAGTTGATCTCGCAAGCGAACTGTATCGCTCCGCTTTCCGCCATTGCTGGGATTCAGACCGAGCAGTCGGATGAAATCCGAAAAGCTTTGACCAAGGTGTATGCGTCGACTCTTCGTGCGAACGGCTTCAGTCACGAGCCAGCTTAGGAACACCCGGGGCAAGGTTCCGTATGGATACAGGAAGCCGCGGTCCGTTGAGAAATATGGTCGAATCGAAAGCTTCAGGTCTCCGTTGACGCGCTCCCAGATAGGGACTTCGCCGGGGTTGCTGTGGGGAAGCGTGCATTGGACAAGCTGGCGAGCAAAGAAGGATCTCGAAAAGTCCGTTGGCTTTTCGCGTATCTCTACGAGCGAATCGAGCCAACGACGTTCCACTGGTGATATCGCCTTCGCGGCGGAAGTTGCCACCAGCGGGATAGGGGAATTCTCAGCTTCGACCCCCGGCGGCTCTGGGCTAGTTTCGAACAACTGTCGAGCTCCAGCTTTCGTCGCCTTTCCTTGGCTTTTTTCTGCGATCGTCTTCTTGGCCATCCCGAGTCGTTCCATTGAAGCGAGTTCCAGATTAGGAAAGCTTACAAGAACCAGCGGCCCCAAGCGAACCGCACGAATGTTCCAACCGCGTTCCAGCAAGTTGTTGGTGCGCAGAGCGTTCCAACGTTCCACCAATCGAGCAGGTCCCGAGCGAGTTTGAGACCTGCGTATCTGGCTTACTCCTCAACATCATCGGGCGGATCGGCGCACTCTGCGGTGACTTCGCTATCCGAAACAGGAATGTTCCTGATCGCAACCTGATCGATTGCGGTGTTCATGATCTCTTGGACTTGGGCTGCGTCTTCTGCAGGAACCGTAAGCGAAGCTCTGACATTCTGAAACGGCATAGCCCGGTTATCGCAGCATCGTTCCATATCGACAATCCCCTCAAAGCGCGATGACGAAGGTCAGCTGCGGTTGGCACCGCCGATGCGTCTGCGGGTTACCTTCGTGGGAGTTTCTGCCTTCGTAACTGCGGCTTGGGCAGCCGCCGTCAAACCCTGCTCGACCCCTTTGAGAAGCTCCGACGCGGGCAGCCCAAGCGCTCGGGCGACGCGAAGCAGGGAAGGAAGGGACATGCCGAAGCGACCGGCCTCATAGCCCTGCCACGCGGAGAGATGGAAGCCGTGCTGCACAACCATATCGCGCAGAGTCCAGCCGCGCTCCTTGCGCATGCTGCGGATGTGCGAGCCCAGAGCCTTGAGAAAGGCGACATACTCCTGTTTTTCGGCGTGTTGTGGATGGGTCGGTTCCATAGTGAGACAGCCTCCATTGGTACACGCCCTGGAGACTTCTCGGTGGGGTGTTTGACACAGGGTATAACCTTCGTATACCTATGAAACAGTAGTAATCACAAAGAAGAACAGAAGAGACAACCAGAGAAGCCGAAAGCCGGTCTACCCCGGCCCTCACTGCCTATAACCCACAACACAGCTTCACCAGGAGATGGCACCCCCATGCGTCAACGCCCCCGCTCGCTCTTCAGTTCGGCCCGCAAGCTCGGACCGGTGCTCTTCGTCTTTGCCGCCGCTGCCCACGCCCAGGGCACGATCGACATGTCCGGGGCGACCAACCTCATGAACACTTTCAAGACCTTTGCACTCTACGCAGGCGCGGTGATCTGCTTCGGAAGCCTGATTTTCGCCGGGATCAAGATGATGAGCGGCGACTTCGCACGGGCTATTCCTGGGCTTTTCGGTGCGCTTTTCGGTGCCGGTGTACTCGGTTGGGGCGCTGGCTGGATCGGCTCGCTCACCGGGCAGGGAATGTAGGGAACCTGACCATGACCAAGCGAGGGGAACCGTTACCGATCAATCAGGCTATGCACCGCTCCCGCGCCAAGCTGGGCCTGGAGTTGGGGACGTGGCTGGTGATTGCTTTTGTCTCGATAG
>CAXTGN010000537.1:0-3853 GCA_964243455.1 uncultured Acidobacteriaceae bacterium | reverse complement strand
TCCGCAATCAAATCGACCGCATCTGGGACGCCTTCTGGTCCGGGGGTATCGCTAATCCGGTCGAGGTCATTGAACAGATCACCTACCTGCTCTTTCTGAAGCGCCTGGACGAGGTTCAGGAACTCGAAGAGCGCAAGGCCGCCCGATTGGGGACTCCGGTGGAGCGCCGCATCTTTCCCGAGGGTCACGACGCCAAGGGGCTTGCTTACGAGGACTTCCGCTGGAAGCGCTTCAAGAACGCCGACGCCGGCGAAATGTACACCCGACTTTCAGAGCACGTCTTCCCGTTCCTGCGCACCTTGGGCGAGGGATCCACCTACGCTCATTACATGCGGGACGCCCGCTTCACCATCCCCACGCCTGCGCTGCTGGCGAAAGTGGTGGATCTCATCGATCACGTTCCCATGGACGACCGAGATACCAAGGGCGACGTCTACGAGTACATGCTCGGCAAGCTGGCCAACTCTGGGCAGAACGGCCAATTCCGCACGCCACGGCACATCATCCGCTTGATGGTAGAGATGACCGCGCCGACGCCCAAAGACGTCATGTGCGACCCGGCGGCAGGAACCTGCGGATTCCTGATGGTCACGGGTGAGTACCTGCGCGAGCGACATGCTGAGCTTTTTACCGATCCCAGGCTGAACAGCCACTACCATCAGGGCCTCTTCCATGGCTTTGAGAACGATGCGGCCATGCTCCGTATCGGCAGCATGAACATGCTGCTGCACGGGGTCGAAAACCCGGATGTGCAGCGGCGTGACTCGCTTCGCGCAGGACCACTCCGGCGAGGACGAGAAGTACACGCTGGTGCTCGCCAGTCCACCCTTCGCCGGTTCGCTTGACAACGAAAATGTGGACAAGGACCTTCAGTGTGTGGTCAAGACTAAGAAGACCGAGCTGCTGTTTCTGGCGCTGTTCCTGCGGCTGCTCAAACCTGGTGGGCGTGCTGCGGTCATCGTGCCGGATGGCGTGCTTTTCGGCTCCAGCAAGGTCCACAAGGAGCTGCGCCGCCTGCTGGTCGAGGAGCAAATGCTGGATGCAGTGGTCTCGTTGCCCGGGGGTGCCTTCCGTCCGTACGCCGGTGTCTCGACGGCCATCCTGCTCTTCACCAAGACTAGTTCAGGCTGCTGGAACCCGACAAGCTCGGCCCCGCACCCAGGGAGCCGCTCACGCCGGAGGAGCACGAGAAGAACAACCTGCCCGACGTGCTTACTCGCTGGGACGGGCGCGCCACCACGGAACGTGAGCGCCCACGCACCGCGCAAAGCTTCTACGTCCCCAAGGCCGAGATCGCGGAGAACGGCTACGACCTGAGCCTGAATCGCTACAAGCAGGTGGTCTACGAAGAGGTAGCGCATGTGCCGCCGAAGCAGATTCTGGCGGAGCTGTTGGAGCGGGAGCGCGAGATTGAGTCGGGCTTAAAGGAACTGGAGGGCATGCTTTCGTGAGTAAGTGGCCCTTGATTGATCTCGGCGACCTCATTGCTTTCCAGATGAGACCTTCGACTATTACAGCATTCCCGCCTATGACACTGGTGGGTTTGAGATTGCCTGTGGAAGCGAGATAGGGTCGGCTAAGCAGCTTGTGCAAGCTGATGATGTTTTGCTGTCCCGAATCGTGCCGCGCATTCGGCGGGCGTGGGTCGTTGGACAGCAGAACGGCCACCGAATGATCGGTTCAGGTGAGTGGATTGTGTTCCGCGATGATTCGGTCTATCCCCCGTATCTCCGCCAGCTTCTCACGAGCGATTGGTTCCACCCGGAGTTCATGCGTACCGTCAGTGGTGTTGGAGGTTCGCTAGTTCGCGCTCGCCCCAGCAACGTGGCGAAGATCAAAGTGCCACTGCCGCCGTTTCAAGAGCAGCGGAGGACTGCGGCGATTCTGGATCAGGCGAAGGCGTTGCAGGCCAAGCGTCGCCAAGCCCTCGCCAAACTCGACACCCTCACCCAATCCCTCTTCCTCTCGAAATGTTCGGTAGCTACCTCAACAGAGATGAGTCAAGGTTCGTGCCGCTACATTCAATCGCGGATATCGCCTCTGGCTTGACCAAGGGTAGACCTCTGGGCTCCCGAGAAGCGCTTAAGGTTCCCTATCTACGGGTAGCTAACGAGCCAAGCCAGCGGAACGGTGAGATCTCGTCTCTTAGAGACAGTTCCGTCCGGCTCGACGACGATTGTGTGCCGAAATCGGATATGTCGCCTGACTGATATTCCGAGACGAATGCCTTGTCGTTTTCCAGGTCTCCGCCGACCACACTAGTCCCAAATAGACCGATGTCGAGGTCGGTTACGTTTTCAAGCTTTCCAGCAAGCAGCGGGAACTCCTTTTTCAAAAAAGTGGCGGTGATCGGGTCCGGTACTCGGGGTCTAGCTGATCCCATGCAGTAATCGCAATTGCGACCTTGCGTCGAGCCGTGGGATGCTTCCTGCCCAGCCGTACCTGCAGGAATCGCAACAACTCGGCATAAACCACTTGCGTCGGAATGACCGTCGAGTCTTTGGAAGACCCAAGTCGGGCTAAAAGCTTGCTCGATGCGACCCAGTCAAGAGATTGATGGTTCTCCTCCGAACCAACTCGTAAGAACAGCAAGGCTCCAATGGCGTCCTCCAAGCTATCCATCCAGTTCTGCGGTAGATCTGAGTTGACGACAGCCGCTTTCCAGAGCTCTCCTGTAAACGTCCGGAACGACGATGGCATAGATCGCCCCGGTGGACGTTTGTTTCACCTGCAACGTGATGTCATGACGACTCTGCTCGATGGACTTCAGCAGAGCCAACATCAAGCAAGCGGTCATTTGAAGGCCTGACCCTCGCGGGTGAAAGCAGAGCTTTGCGCCTGGATGGCTTCTTCTATTTCGGTGGCGCGCTTCTCTGGCAACGAAGGGCTCTCGCCCTCCAAAGCTTTGGCCAAGTCATTGATGAGGCCGAAATGATCGTCGTACGACTTGTATTTGAGGAACATCTCGGCCATCGCAGAGATGACAGTGTGCGCTTGCCTACGAGGTCGTCCGAGGGCTGGGTATCGAAAATGCGAACATGTTTCGCAACATCAACCATTTCTTGTTTCTCCGAAGTTCAGGTTTTTCAATTCGAAGTCAATCGCGTCCTCCAATGCACCAGCCTGCTTGGACGCGCTCATATGTTCCAGCGCACGCCGTTGAGCAGATTGGTTTAGAGGCTCTTCCCAATCGGTAGGGAGAACTCCTAACTTTATGAGCACCATTAGCCGCTGCGCTCCAGTCAGGTCCCTAAAGAAAGGAAGCTGCTGTAACGCAAAATCATCGTTCATATTGGGTCCTTCTGCGACAGCGGTTGTGATTAGGCCACTAGCCGTATGGCTTGATCCCGTTGTCACACCGTTTTTATCGGTTATGAGCCGATCCGCCGATACTCTACGAAAATTGGGACAGCCAAGAATTACGGGATTCTGTTCTCTTTCAGGAAGTTGGCGGTTCTCCTCAAACCGGGTGTGTTCGTTCGACCAGACTCGCGGATACACCAGCACTTCGAGACCGTCCACATCCTCAGCCCACGAGAACTCGATCAGATTGTAGGTATATTGGTAAACTTCCGTAGCTTTCGGCGGCGTCGTAGCACCTGCTGCGAGGAGCAGCAGGTCACACCCTGCCTCAACCCGCTGAACAGAAAAACTGGGGTTATGTTCGTGGCCGGACATCAGAACCCGCGCTCGTGAGCGAACGTATGTAAGGGCGGCGTCAGAATCAACAAACCAATTGAGCGGATGATGGCAGAGAACTATCAGTTCCTCTCCTCTAGCCCGCGGAAGGACGTACTGTTTCGCTCCAAGGATGAGCTTTCCTTCCTGATCATTTGTTCCGCTCGACAGCGCT
>CAXTGN010000536.1:0-3870 GCA_964243455.1 uncultured Acidobacteriaceae bacterium | reverse complement strand
AGAAGATCCTCACCTCGCCGCGAGGTTCTTTTCGCTAGTGAGCAGGCTGGCAGACCTGGCGGGATCGATCAGGTGACGGCGACCGTCTGGCGTGGTGTCGGCGCCATTGCGGATCAGCGCGTCAAGCTGCATGGGCGTCAGGGACGAATCGATCGCAAGGAGCTTGGCGGCGATGTTGGTGACCAGGGGCGCGGCCATCGAGCTTCGAGACTCTGAGATCTTCCCGCCGCCGGGCACCACGCTTTCCACCTGATGGCCGTCTGCGTCGACGAGAACATTGGAGCCATAGCTGGTGAAGCTGGTTCATCGCCGGCCAGGTCGACAGCCCCGGCCACGATGAGGTTCGGCAGGACGAACGATGAGGGCATGGGTTTCCTCAAAGGCATTGTCGGAGTCGCTGTTGCCCGCGATGATGACAAAGAGGATACTGGGCGCGCCTTCGATGGCGTTATACAAGCCGGCTTTTTCGATGTCGAAATGTTGGCGTGCCACGTTGGACCAGGATGTGCCGCTGGCGTGGATGCAAGCGAGGGCCATAGGATAAGACCTGCATGAAACTGCGGCTTTGGCGACTGTATGTCTTCCTGGCATGTCTTCCCCTGCTCTTTTCTGTGCGGGCGCTCGGCGTACAGGAGCCGCATTCCGTCTTCGAAGTGGCCACGGTGAAGCCCGCTCCGCAGGCCGATCCGAGCAGCGGCAGCTGGAGTCCGCCGGGTATTGGCAGGTTTTCAGCAACGCATGTATCGCTTGCGCTGCTGCTGCAGCTGGCGTACGGCATCGATGGGAGCCAGATTGCGAACCAGCCCGGGTGGCTCCAAACGAACCTTTACGACGTCATCGCGAAGCCGGAAGATGGGGTCAGCCTCACGCGCGAGGAACTCAAGCCTCGGCTGCAGGAGTTGCTGCGGCAGCGCTTCCATCTTGTCGCTCACACCGAGACGCGTTCGGGCCGTGGTTACGGGCTGGTGGTTGCAAAGGGCGGCCCGCACCTGACGCCTACCAAGGCGGATCGATTCCCTGGGTATCGCATCAATGTGAGTCCCGGTCAGATGCGGGGAGCGAACTGGTCCATGCCGATTCTGGCGAAATACCTTACCGCAGCAGCGGGCTTCCCTGTGGTCGATGAGACCGGGCTCACCGGAAGCTACGACATCAGCTTCAGCTACGAGGCCCATCCCGAAGCGGACAGTGCGCTGCCCCCTTTGGCCGCAGCGCTGCAACAGGCGACCGGACTCGCCCTCAAGCCGGAGAAGGTGCCCGTCCCAACGCTCGTCATTGAATCGGTCGACGCAGTCCCCACCGCCAATTAGGCGGTGGCGACGTGGTGCACGGGGACGCGGGCCCACTGCATGCCGGCGGCTTCGGCGGCCTGGATGCCGGCGTCGGCGTCTTCGAAGACGAGGCAGTCTTCGGGAGCCACCTTCAGGAGCCTGGCCGCGTTCAGGAAGGGCTCAGGGTTGGGCTTGCCGTGGGTGTAGTCCTCGGCGGCAACGATGACCTGGAAGGCATCGCGCAAACCCAGGGTGTCCAGGGTTTTCTCAACGGTAAGACGGGGTGAGCCGGAAACGATCGCGAGAGGAATGTGACCGCGTTGCAGAGCGACATGAGCAGCCACTGAGGCGATGGGCCGCAGTTGATCGAGCATCTTGAGGAAGAGCTGTTCTTTGTGGTCGACGACTTCCTGCGGGATCATGTTGTACCCGAAGCGTTCGTTCAGCATTTCGACCGTCTTGGGCAGAGGAATGCCGCCCCATTGCCAGAAGAGATCCTCAGGGAAACTGCCACCGAAGTCGCGTGTGGCCTGCTGCCAGGAGATGAGGTGCAACGGCATGGAATCGGCGACGGTGCCGTCGAGGTCGAAGAGATACGCGCGGAAGTTGCCGGTTGGAATGGGCAGAAGTTCAGGCATTGCTCCGAGTGTAGGCCGTTTGATCGACAGGTTGAATCAAACGGCCGCGAATTTTTGACCCTGGAAGCTGAGTGAAACAAACTGCCCTCATTGGAGCAGCGTGGCATCAGTGCGTAGACAGAGGCCGTGATCCCGGGCCGTCCTTTGTCATCTTTACCGGTTCGATGTCGCCGTCCGCTGTGAAGAACATGCGGTCGATGGCCATCACACGCTGGTTGGGGCCGGTGGTGCCGAGCGGATGGCGATGGTAGACGATGTACCAGTCATCGGTGCCGGGGATCTGCAACACCGAGTGATGGCCCGGACCGTTCGCTATGGCGGGGTCGGTGCTCAGGATCTTGCCTGCGCGCACGAACGGGCCTGTGGGGCTGTTGCTCCTGGCGTAGGCGACACCGTAGCTCGAGTCGCCCCAGTCGCCTTCGGACCACATGAAGTAGTACACGCCCTTCCGCTTGATCATGAAGGGTCCTTCGACGTAATCCTTCGGGGTGATCTCCTTGTACATGGTGCCGTCGGGCATGGGGATGACGCGTTTCAGATCGGGCGAGAGCCGGGCGACATTGCAATGGCCATGGCCACCGTAATACAGGTAGATGGACCCATCGTCGTCCCGGTAGACCATGGGATCGATGGGCTGGGCGCCATTGTGGTACTCGCTGACGAGTGGCTTGCCGAGCGCGTCGATGAAGGGACCGCCAGGATGGTCGCTGACCGCGACCCCGATGCCGCCGGGGAAGCTGTCCTTCTCCTGGATGTCATTGGCGGCGAAGAAGAAGTAATACTTGCCGTTCAGGTGGATCGCAGAAGGCGCCCACAGAGCGTAGGCGGCCCAGGAGACGTTCTTGATATCGAGGATGTCCGGGTGGCGTGTCCAGTGCACGAGATCCGGCGACGAGAAGGCGTCCATGGAGGTGTGCAGCAGATAGACAGGATGCACCACCTGGCCTTTGCGCAACTGTTGCTGCATGGGGTTGAAGGTGCGGCCTTCCTGGCTGTCGGCATCCGGGCTGGAGGAGGTGGGATAGATCCAGTACTGGCCGTCGAAGATGTGGACCTCGGGGTCGGCATACCAGCCCCCTTGCGAGAGGGTCGTTGCCGCCTGTGTCCAGGCGGCAGGAACGAGCAAGAGGAGGAGAGCCAGGGACAGCGGAAGGGATCGACGCACGATGCCTTTCATTGTAAGGAGAGCAGGTGGGCCCGGCGTAGCATAAAGAGATGATCGGCGCCGAACAACGGAAGACGATGTACCTGGCGGACATCCTTGAGCATGTATCTGGAGAAGTGGCAAAGCGTAAGCGCACGGCGGATACGAGTGCGATGGAAAAAGCAGCGACGGCCCATATCCCGCGCGGGTTTGCCCGAGCGTTGCGGGCGAAGGCTGCCGAAGGGCCAGCGGTTATCGCCGAGCTGAAGAAGGCTTCGCCATCCAAGGGTTTGATTCGGCCGGAGTTCGATGTGGCGTCGCTGGCTAAAGGGCTGGAGCAAGGCGGGGCTGCGGTGTTGAGTGTGTTGACTGAAGACCGGTTCTTTCAGGGGTCGCTGGAGAACCTGCAGCTTGCGTCTGCTGCTGTCTCGATCCCATGCCTGCGCAAGGATTTCATGATCGATCCGTTCCAGGTGGTGGAAGCACGAGCTCATGGCGCGGATGCGATCCTGCTCATCGTGGCGGCGCTGAGCAATGTGGAATTACGGACGTTGCGCGAGGAGGCTCGGCGTTGGGAGCTGGATGTCCTCTGCGAGGTCCATGATCGCGAGGAACTGAACCGTGCCATGGTGCTGGACTGCGATTGCATCGGCGTCAACAGCCGCGATTTGAAGACCTTTCATGTGTCGCTGAACCGTGCCTGTGAGCTTGCCGAACACCTGCCGGCGAGCGTGGTGCGTGTAGCGGAGAGTGGGATTCACACACGCGGGGACATGGATCGGCTGCATGGGGCGGGATATCAGGCTTTTCTGATTGG
>CAXTGN010000535.1:0-3871 GCA_964243455.1 uncultured Acidobacteriaceae bacterium | reverse complement strand
CCAAGACAGCTAATGATGTTTTCCGAGCTGTTCTGCGAGGGTTTTATCTGGAAATCCCAGCTTGCCTGGTCATCCTGCTCAATTGAGAAAAGGAGACCGTGCCCGATTGGATGAGAGTAGCTCACCCCGACGTGGATCATCGCCTCGAAGCTCACGGGAGCCTGCGCACAGGCAGCGGAACATGTCAGAGCAGAAGCTGTTGCGAGCAGCAGGGCTAGTCCCACGCGCATAGGAAAGCGTAACGGACCCACGTTAGGAACGGCAAGTCGCAATGTCGTCAGTAATCCGGTTTTATCCGAACGAGGCGCAGCTGGTAGCCTGTCTTCGTGTGCGGTCGTTACCTTCGCCGGTCTGACAAGCAGCGCATCGCCGAGACCTTCCGCCTGGGGCAGCTGCCTGAGAACTTCATCCTGCCGCCAGACTTCAACATCGCCCCGACGACCTTTCAGCCTGTCATCCGCCTGAACCGTGACACGCAGGGAGTTCAAGTCTCTCGCTTTCTGGGCTAAAAAGCAGCGGAGAACGGCTCACCTAGGAACGTCCGCGAGAAGGCCTAGAATTGGTCTTGCCTGTCCGCCAAATGCCCATGATCATCAGAGCGTCCAAGGCGAGAACACCGGTCAGCGAGTAGTACAGGATGTGAAGATGCGCTGGTGACATGCCGTCCATGATCTCAGTGGCTTCATGCGCCAACAAGATGACGTTGGAGTGTACCTGAAGTTCTGCATAGAAGTACCGACCAGCGCCCCTGCTAACCCGCAGAAGCCGATGCAGGTTCTCTGCCGGGTCGGTGGAGCGTGGGCGTGGTCGTCCTTGGAATGGCTACGAGTTGATCCAGATGAAGGCGGCTGGGAAATTTTCACCGGAGCGGCTGTCCAAGTGAATAACGCGCCCAATCGCGATAGTCCCGCTAGACGAGATCTGGATCCCCGGAGATGTTGCGATCTACTTGAGGGTCTCTGAGGAGAAGGTCCGCATAGACGCCAAGAAGGGCCGTATCCCCAGCGCCTCCCCTGTCGGCAACCTGTGACGCTTCCGCTCCGTGGAGGTGGGCACCCAAGCATTTGGGATCGCTTCTAGTCTCCATGTGGCCATTCCACATAGAGCCGAGAAATTGTGGCGACTATATCGTTCATCGTTAGATCGGATTGTTTACTCTTGTCGCGATCAAAACGGATCTTTAGCTTGAGATAAGGGCAGTTGCGGAAGGTGTACACGCTTTCGTCGCGAAAGGTTACTCCCCCATCGAGGATGAAGTCTCTTTCCACCTCACTTCTCGACGCTCCTACCTTGATCCTTTCAGCAGCATGAAGCGCTTTCTCCACTATTGGGCAACCTGTCTGGGAAGCGAGATGTGGACCCGATCCGAGACTGATCAAAGTCAGCAGAAAAGCGAAAGTCCATCGCAAATACATTAAGAGAGTTCTTCTCATGTCCATTTCCTTCAGGGTAGATCCGCAGCATTCGTATCTGTTCCTTTTGTAATCGTGTACACCCACGCACCTCCAGAACCTTGATGAGCGCGGCAGTCTGCAACCCCAAGGTGGGGAACGTGCGTAACAATGGGCCGGAGATGCTGGTGTGCCCGACCCCGGACGGGGAGCCACTGTCCGTGCTGAACAGCAAATGAAGTGTGATCGCCTCATTCTGGAGCGGCAGAAGCACCAACGCGACCGCCTCCTTGAGGCACATAACTTCCTACAATGCGACATCTCAGGACCGATCCAGATCGAAGCTCATCTACGGGACTGTACACACACGGCTTTATAGCAAGAAACGCAGACCAGGCGCGTGTCAGTGTGTGATCGGCAAGCCAGAGACGAAAGCAATGTGCGTGCTTAATGCCGAATCTACGCTCTTATCCATTTCTGCCGTACTCTCAAAGCCCGTCCAGTAATGTTCCACTTTGCCATCTTTGTTGGCGAAAATCGTGATCGGAACGCCGTCTATTTCGAAAGCTTTGAATGCGCTTCGATTCTGGTCAAGGGCAATGGGAAGGTCTACGTGATTGTGAGCTGCCCAGAGCTTCGCATCCTCGGCAGAATCCTGTGTCAAGGTCAGGACAATGAGTCCAGACGAGCGGTATCGCTGGGCAAGTTCCTGAGCGTGCAGGGTAGCCAACCTGCACGGCCCGCAGTAGCTTCCCCAGAAGTCGAGTAGAACAGGTCTGCCCCGAAGCTCAGACAATCTGATAGGTGGCCCTGAAAGCTGGTGCAAGGTGAGATCCGGTAGTGAACGACCCGACCAAGAGGAGCGTTCTGCCTGCTGGTTGTCGAGCTGCTCAATACCTTTCATCGTTTCGGCCGATACCCGCTGATTAAAGGAGAAGAACGTTATGTCGGCGGTCCAGTCGGTACCATTGAAGACACGCTCTTCGCGGACGACGACGAGTTCCTTGGGATCGATCCAGAGACGCCGGTGACCCGATGCTGAGTGCGGACGGAACTCGGGAGATTCATCGTAGGTAGCGTCAATGATCTCCGACGTGTGCGCATGACCCTGCACAACGATCATCACCGTCCCTACTAGCCTTGCGTCTAGCAGGCGCGTAGTGAGCCAGTGAAATGCGCCAAAGGGGCAAAAGGGCATTGTGTCGGGGAATGGATCGGTCGCTTTAGGGTTGGTACGTGTTCTCGTGACATGACCGCCAACGTGTTCGAGATCTCTCATGGAAGATGATTGATGGTCGAGAGGAACAAACACGGGCTGTACACCCTGAGCGTCGAAGCCGTAGGTGACCCGCCAAGAGGTTCCCGGTAGTTGTGCCGATGCGGTTCCCTCGACCTTGTAGCTTTCGGCCGTCGCGTAATGGTTGGTTACGCGCCGTAGTAGATCCACACGCGATTGAGCAAGTGCGGAGCCTGCGAAGAAAATCAAAACAGTTAAGAACCGCATCTCTACCTCCGAAACCGAGGGAACCTCAGCCTACCTCTATGGCAATTGCTAGGCAAGCCCATGAAGCGCACACGAAGGATCTCACCGTGAGGGCACACATACCGATAAACGCGGTTCTCGTCATCTTCGCCGCGACAGCGCTCCGCTAGACTTCTGGAAGTGTCGCGCCATCTCTATCGCAAACGCAAAAGCTTTTCCTGTATAGGCGTGCTCGAAGGCATGGGCAGCCGGGCGCAGTGCGTGGTCATGGGGACACGCGAACTGGTCGCGGGCGAGCCGCCGCGGGTGATCCGCCTGAACATTGCCCAGGAGCCAACGCACATGTTGGATGGCCCGTACCCGGTACGCTTCGGCGAGAGTTCAGCGCGAGTAGAGCGGAGGGGTGGGCTTTGGCTGTTCCCGGGATTCACGGGGAGCAGACGTAACGATCGGTTCCCCCGCTTGGTACTCTGGGTAGAGAGGAAGCTCGGGCCGCAGATCAGATAACGGTCAAGTAAGGTCCATCGCTGACAGCCTCTCAACTAGGAGCTTGAGGAGTGGTCCCGCAGCCTCAAGGCCCTGGCAGTTCTCTAAGAGGATGGCACCTACAACGGTCACGCTATACCCAGCTCGTAAGATGGTTTTTGCCAGTTCTAAATCATCGCGTTGAGGTCCGATCCCGGCCACAGGATGAAAGTGTTTAGCAGCCGCTACGGAACCTCCATGTGCCAGATCGTGAAGCACATCCAGCTGCGCAATGACTGGGCTCAAGGCTTGCTTGCCGACCCTCTTGTCCAACTCTGGTACGAGGTTCGCTATAGAGGTTGGTTTACCCGCGCCCGCCTCAAAAGCGAGAACGGCGGCACGATCCTCGGCTAACATAACCCAGAGACTGCGGAACGCTGTTTCGATGCACGGTCTGGCAAGCGCCTCAATCGATGCATCCAAATCGAGTCGAGTCGTAGCTAAGTAACGCATGGCCATCAAGTGACCAAGC
>CAXTGN010000534.1:1870-3878 GCA_964243455.1 uncultured Acidobacteriaceae bacterium | reverse complement strand
CCATCATGACGATCGGTGTGGCCACGTCAAACTCGATTCTGATGGTCGTGTTCGCCAACGATGAGCGCCTCGCCGGCAAGGATCGGATGGAGGCTGCGTTGAACGCGGGCCACACCCGCCTGCGTCCTGTGCTGATGACCGCGCTGGCGATGATCATCGGCATGTTGCCCATGGCGCTGGCCTTCGGTGAAGGCGGCGAGCAGAACGCGCCGCTCGGCCGCGCGGTGATCGGCGGTCTGCTGTTTGCCACGCTGGGCACGCTGTTCCTGGTACCTACCATCTACTCGCTGCTGAAGAAGGAAGCACCGGTTGACTACGCCGAAGTGGTCATGGCGGAAGCGCCGGTAGAGATGGATCCCAACCACAACTTTGCGCGCCCGCGCGCCGGCCAACCGCAGGAAGGAACGGCCTGATGCCGCACGATCCAAATCGCCCTTACGACCCCAAGGATCCAACCAATCCAAACGCTCCGTACGATCCGCAGGAGAAAGCCCTGCCCTGGCCCGAGGAGACCGATCCGCGCGGGCTCGGTGAGCGGTTCGAACATGCCGGTACAGCGGACGACCGCGAACTGGCCGGGAGCTTCGAGCAACGGAACGCAGCCGACAATCGCGAGCTTGGCCGCGAGTTCTCGGATCCGAACTACGCCGAGGAGCAGCGGCTGGGCGCCAGTTTCGCCGACCCGAACTCGGGCGATGACCTGCGGCTGGGCCGGAGCTTTGAGGAGACGGAGTCCAGCCGCAAGAAGCCGCCGCTGAAGGACCGCGTTCACGCGCCGCACGTGCCGCAGGATCCCCGCACCCGGCGCACGTTCTTTCTTGTGCTGCTGGTAGCGGCGATTGTGTTCGTCGTGGCGCTGCTGGCGGGTCTGATCCCGCGCCTTACCCGGAACAAGCAGAACGACAAGGAGGCCAAGGATCGCAGCAATGCGAAGCCGATCGTGGAAGCCGCCAAGGTGATGCGTTCCAAGGACACCGCCGGGCTGATCGTTCCCGGCACCACGCTTCCGCTCGAGGAGGCATATATCTACGCACGCGCAAATGGGTACCTGAAGAAGCGTCTGGTGGACATCGGGGATCATGTGCACAAGGGTCAGCTGCTCGCCGTCATCGAGGCCCCTGACCTGGATGCGCAGGTTTCGCAGGCTCTGCAGCAGCTCCGGCAAGCGGAGCAGCAGCTGGACCAGCAGAGGGCCCAGTTGGCGCTCGCGACCGTGACCGTGAATCGGTATCGTGTGCTCGTAGCCAAGGGCGTCTTCTCTCGCCAGGACGGCGATCAGCAGGAGACCAACTACGGCTCGCAGCTGGCGCTGGTGTCCGCGGCGCAGCGCAACGTGGACGCGTTTCAGGCAAACCTCCGCCGCGTGCAGGCGTTGCAAGGCTTTGAGTATGTGCGCGCGCCGCTGGACGGCGTGATTACGCAGCGCAACGTGGACGTCGGCGCTCTGATCTCCGCCTCGGGCACAAGCTCCGGTCAGGACAGTGGTCCCGCGCCGATGGGGCAGGGTTCCACCACTGGCGGGACGGCGCAGGCATCGCAGAGCAACGCGGGTGGTACCTCGGGCAGCTCAAGCTCTGCCTCGACCCCGACGCAATCACCCGGTCAGGGCGGCGCGCTGTTCGGCATCGCGCAGAATTCGCGCCTGCGCATTCTTGTGTCGGTGCCCGAGGGGTACATGACGGCCATTCACGTGGGTACGCCCGCGCAACTGGCCTTCCAGGAGTTCCCCGACCAGCTCTTCACAGGCAAGGTGACGCGCACGTCCAACTCGGTTGACCCCAACACCCGCACGATGCTTACCGAAGTGCAGGTGGAAAATCACGGCGGCAAGCTGGTGTCCGGCATGTATGTCGTGACGACGTTTGCTCCGGCTCCCGGTCTGCAGTCGCCCTTGCTGATCACCGGGGACGCCATTGCCATCCGGCACGACCAGACCACCGTGGCCAAGATCGTGGACGGCAAGATTCACATGGTGCCTGTTGTGTTGGGGCGTGATCTTGGCAGTGCC
>CAXTGN010000534.1:0-1860 GCA_964243455.1 uncultured Acidobacteriaceae bacterium | reverse complement strand
GCGCCGGTGGTCGTCGGTCGAGACTTCGGCAGTGCCGTGGAGATCGTGAGCGGCCTCCAGGAAGGCGATCTGATTGCGACCGACATCACCGACGAGGTACGCGAAGGCGCGCCGGTGCAGGTGGCGATGGCAAAGTCGTCACAGGATCAGCCCGAGGCTCTGCCCTCCCAGAACACGGCCCCTGGCGGCAGCTCACAGTATGGCAACCAGGGCATCACGGATCGCAATCTTCAGGGCAAGACAGGGCAGCAGAACGGAAGCGGCGCCCATGGTGGCTCTTCGAGCAATAACTCCAAGCCGAGCTCGAGCGAGAGCAAGCCATGAGCAAGGAAAGCAGCAAAGAAAGCAGTAAAGAAAGCAGCAAAGGCAAGATGTCTCATTGCGATTTGAGGTTCAAAGGAAATCCTTTGCGGGGGTTCCGCGGTTTTGCCCCGACGCGTCGTGCAGTCGGTGTTGTTTCGCTCTCTTTGGCGGCAAGCCTGGGCGCGCAAGCGCCCGCAGCACCGGGGACAGTGACGCCGCCCCAGGCGCCCGCCGAGAGCTCGCCGACGTTGCAACAGACCCCGCAACAGGCGCCTGCGCCGTCGACCGTTCCCTCACCGTCGCCCGCCCTGCCGGCGGAGCAAAACGGGACGCCCGTGAACCGGCAGCCCAGCCCGCAGCAAAATCCTTCCCCAACGCCGGCGCTGCCGCCCAATCTGCCCTTACCGGCGCTCAGCCCTGTGCCGAATCAGCGCTCGATTCCTCCCGGACCGGTACTGCAGCAGGGGCCTGCCAACCAGCTGCGCGAGCCGACGGTTTCTCCCCTCGATCAGCATGTTGCGGCACCGAGTGCGCCGGCGCCGCAGATCGGACAGACGCAGTCTTCGGCTGTGCGGCCGACGCGCGACGATGCCCGTGGTCTCTCCTATGACTTTCTGGGCTTTCTAGGGCCTTATCACCGTCCCACGGTGCCGCAGCTCTTTCCGGGGAATGAAGGCCGCCTGACGCAGCTGATCCGCGATGGCAAACTTTATCTGACGTTGCAGGATGCGCTGGCGCTGGCGCTTGAAAATAATCTGGATGTAGAGGCCGAGCGATACGACATCACGCTGGCCCGCACCGACCTTACGCGGGCAAGCGGCGGGGGCAGCCTCCGCGGCATCGACTTCGGCATTACGGAGTCGCCTGCCGGAGTCGGCGGTCCCGGCTCGCCTCTGCTGAATGCGGAGACGACCAACAGCAACCCAAGCACACCCACGGTCACGGACCTTACGTCGCTGAACTCTACCGCGCAGGCTCAGAACAATCTTGGCGAGCTCGGGACCGGATTCACCTACTCCGCCGGCCCGAACCTACCACTGTACGATCCCCAGTTGATCGGCACGGCAGGATACTTTCGTCGATCGCACACGGTCACCCTCGGCAACACAGCAGACACCACGGGAACGGGCGGCACAGGCACAGGCACCGCAGCCGGAGGTGGCACGGTCACCACGCCACAACCGCTCAACTTCGTCGCGCTGAATGTCGGCTATCTTCAGGGGTTCTCGACGGGCGGGCAGCTCGAGGCGATTGTGAACAACGATTCGCAGGTGGTCTACGGCAGCACGGGCCAGCTCGATCCTTTTTCGACGCCGAGCACCTCGGTGACGTTTACCCAGCCGCTGTTGCGGGGCCGTGGCAGCGATGTCAATCTGCGCTTCCTGCGCATTGCGCGGACCGACCAGAAGATCTCCCGCCTGCTGTTTGAGCAGCAGGTACTGGAAACGGTGTATGGCGTCTCGCGGCTGTACTACGACCTTGTTTCGCTGGGCGAAAATGTCCTTGTGAAGGAAGAGGCTCTGCGCGCCGCCACCAAGCAGCGGCAGGACGATCAGG
>CAXTGN010000533.1:0-3881 GCA_964243455.1 uncultured Acidobacteriaceae bacterium | reverse complement strand
GGATAGCGTCGATGGTGCCCGCGATCAGAGCTCCCTCCAGCAGCACGACGTCCGTAGGAAATCTGGCTAGCGCCGCAAACAGATTGTCCAGCGTCTCTGCCTGGGCTACGACCCGGATGTCATCTTCCAATGCGAAGATCTTGCGCATGCCCACGCGATAGATCGCCTGGGAGTCCGCAAGCAGTACGCGAATCTGATTGGCGCCGCCGTCACCATTGGATAGGTCACCATTTTGCGGCCCTTTTGCACCGTCGAGTGTCATACCTGCTCAGCCTTCAACACGTATTCATCGATCACAGCAGCTGCCAGTCTTCTTCCCCCGCTCGCTGCATGGCGAACGATGCGACCAACACAATGCAGTATGACGTCTTCCGCGCCACCCATCACCTTTGCCGGCATACTCAATCGGAACTCAACGGCGCTTCCAAGGGGTGGGACGTCCTCGGCAGAAAATAGTACACCGCTTGCAGACACGTCCTCGGTCACCGCGTGATACTCGCGGTGATCGGCAAACAACACCAGTTCCAGGTGCAGCGGAAAACGCACTGCGGTCCTGACTGGCTCGGCCTTCGTTAGTTCTTCAGCGGGCATCTCGTTCATAGCCGGGCGGGTCAGTCTGTCTCCTGCTCCCCCTGATTGTATTTGAAAGGTTACTGAAGACTATACCCAAAGGGTGTCACGAAAGCTACCGAACATATCACGCTCTTGTGGGAAGGAACAGCCCTGCGGTTCCGCCCACCCAGGTACGGTCGCGATTGTGATCGACGCCCATCATGACGCCCCGGCCCATCCGTATCAGGCTCGTCATCGGGATCATCGCTTCACCTTCGGGCCATAGGTAAAGAATGCGGATCTCCGCCTGGGTCATGCCCTCGGGCGTCCGAATCACTGGTTCGAAGCGCACCCTCTCCTGGAGCAGGTAATTGTGCCGCTCGCTCTCTGGAATGGTCCGCAGGTCCTCGTTGGTTGGACCGAACTGAATGCCCTTGCCTGCAAAGGAATACAAAGGTTTTAAGACCCAGTGTTCGCGGTTGTCGGGAAGGCGTTCCGGGCCTTCACCGCGGAACCACGCATCGAGAAACACCGCGGAAGGTACCGTCGCGTGCCGGAGGTGCGGTATGGAGAACTTGCTGATCTGGAAATACCAGTTTGGGTGACCGGCCCATTCCACATCCAGCTCGTCCCGGTAATCAAAGGGCAGCTTGATCCTTTTGCGCATCACTTCGTCGACAATAGCTCGGTTATAGATACGCTCGATGCGGGTCAACCGGTCGTTGTTCAGCGGGTCTCGGTAGAACAGTTCCCTGTCGCGCTTGACCACGGACGTGATGTCGACGGTCCGGATGTTCAGGTGCTTCTCGTGCATGCGGAAGTCCGGCGAGGTCTTCTGGCTCCACGGGTCGACCTCCAGGAGGACCACGTGGGCCGGATCATGCCCACCCACGATGACCTTGTGCAGCAGTTTCCAGTAGGTCTCGTCACTCAACCCGCCAAACAGGTATTGCAGGTCTGGATCGAGCCCGAAGATTTCCTTGTAGGCGCGACCGAAGGCAGGCTGAAAGCCGAAGATGGACGGAAAGGCCTGCATCTCCACAAGTCGCGGCTCGAGTTCACCGACCCCGTTCCGAACCAGACCGAAGTCCACGGTCATGAAGTGCGGATGCTTGCCCTGACCGGGCACGCGATAGAGCTCTGGTATGGCCGCACTGGACTCTTTCAGATACTCGGGATTGTCCATCAGCTGGCCAGTGAGTTCAATGCCGGCCCTTACCATCGTTTCGAGGAGACTCTCCTCGAAGAAGCATGGCGTCTCCGCCATACGGAACTCGATCTGAGACTCCGACTCGCGGTTCAGGCGCTCGATAAGAGCCGCATACTTGGCGTCCGTAAACCGCGCATTGAAGTCGCTCCGAAACGGTTCGATCAACCCTGCTCTTCCCTTTCACGGACGCCCGTGCTCAGTCACACGGACATGGCTCCGTTCAGCCGTCGATGAGGAACTTGCCCTCGTGCATAATCTGCGACTCGCCCTCAGGGCCGCCCAGCCAGATGTTGAAACCCAACCCTACAACATCGATGTGCGTGGTGGACTTCCAGGGAGCTCCGGTGTGCGCGCCATACGGGTCGCCAAACGCGATGTGAATGCCTGGGAATTTCTCGTCCTGCAGGATGTTGCCGATGACTTCATGGACACCGGTGTTGGTGCCGATGGCAAATTCACCGACCCGATCGGAGTTCGCATCCGTGTGCGTGTACTCCCAGAAGTCCTGCTCCAACTGCTTGTTGGCGCACTCCACCGTGGTGATGCGGTTGCGGCTGATGTGAATCGTTATGGGCGTGTCCCGCAGGATGCCGTAGCGCGCGCACAGGAAGTCGCCGACAACGCCATCCACCACGAAGACGCCATTGATCTCACCCGGGGCCGTGAACACCTCGCCGCCGGGCAGATTGCCCCATTTTTCCGGGCTGATGATACCGGAGGTCTTGAACCAGCGATACGCGGGATCAAGCTCGGCGAAGAGATTGGTCCCCGCCGCCGTTGTCGCGCGGACATAGCTGGCCTGGCGTACCCGGTCCAGGACCGCCTGGCTCAGCCGGTCGACGGCGGTGAAGTCCGCGCGCATGCCGCCCAGCATGATCTCCGGCGTGATGTTCACCATGTGCGCGTGGCGCATGCGCCTGCGATTGACGACATCGGTCATCTGCATGCGGCTGCGCAACTCGTTGGGTTGGACCTGAACGGCAAAGACACTCACCTGAGCCTGCTCCATGTCGGCCAGGACCTCGGCCGGCATCTCCTTCAGCGGACGCGTGGCGTGCTGCTCCAGGACGAAGCCGTGCCATGTGCAACCGATACGATCCAGCTCCGCTGCGATGGAGGCGGCAACCGGCGCGGTCACCTCATCGGTAATCAGCGTGACCCGCTCGTCCGGTGCGATACGGAGGCAGGTTGTGGCCGCATTGTGCGCGCCCTGCCCGAACTCCTCCGGGAAGCTGACCGTGCGCAGGTCCGTGATGGCGGGTTGTGGAGCAGAGGTCACAGTTGGAGTCTCAATGGTGGTCAACTCGATTTCGTCCTCAAATTTCCTGTCTACCGTAATTCGATGCAATTCGGAGGTTCACAAGCCGGCGCGCGTCTCTTCAGCCATAAAGTCCACTACCCGCTTCAAGTCGCCAGTGTCACGCCAGACTTTGAGCTGCCGGTCCGCGCCGGATCCCTCGCGAATCATCGTCCGAATATGTTCAATCGCGTCCCGGCTGCCCAGTTCATCCACAACGTCATCGACAAAGGTCAGGTACTCCTGAATCAGGTCGCACTCGGGCACCTCCTCCTGTTTGCCGAAGTCGATCAGTTTTCCTGTAAGCCCATACCGTACCGCCCGGAACTTGTTCTCCATGAGCAGCGCTCGTGAGTACTGCCGGTAATCCTGATTGCAGGCATGCAGCTTCCACAGTTTGGCCGCCGTTGCCTGGATCAGTGCCGCGATGGCGACCGTCTCTTCGGCTCGCATCGGGATGTCGCACACGCGAACCTCGACCGTATTGAAGAAGGGGTGCGGCCGGATGTCCCACCAGATCTTCTTGGCGTTATCGATGGAGTTCGTCTTGATGAGCAGATTGACGTAGTCCTCGAACTCCGAATAGCTCGCAAACGCGTCCGGGAGGTTGGTACGGGGAAAATGCTCGAAGACCTTGGCGCGGTAGCTCTTGTAGCCCGTGTTCATTCCCATCCAGAACGGCGAGTTTGTGCTCAACGCCAGGATGTGCGGCAAAAAATAGCGCATCGAGTTCATCACCCGAATCGCAACTTCCCTATCTTCGATGCCCACATGCACATGCAGGCCAAAGATCAGGTTTGATCGCGCCACCAGCTGCAGATC
>CAXTGN010000532.1:954-3882 GCA_964243455.1 uncultured Acidobacteriaceae bacterium | reverse complement strand
TTGATTGCGAATCAGAAAGGTTCTGAGATCCATCGGCAGCTTGCCGCTCTTGTCCGATCCGAAGTCGTGCAGCTCCTCCTCAAACCCTGCTGTGTGTGTCGCCAACTGGCGCAACGAGATCGGCGCATTGCCCACTCCCCGAGGGCCCGGCTGGATCGCGAAATCGAGGTAGCGGCTCACGTCCGCGTCCAGGTTCAGGCGCCCCAGCTCCACCTGCTGCATCATCGAGGTGTAGGTAAGCGTTTTGGAGATGGAGGCGAGGCGAAAGGTCGTTGTCTCGGGGTCGATCGGAGCTTTTGTTTTCCAGTTGGCATAGCCGTAACCCTTCATGATCAAAGGCTTGCCGTCCATGGTGATCCCGATTGTGGCTCCGGCGATATCGTCTCGCTGCAGCTGCAGGGGAAGGAAGCCGTCCAGGAAGGCTGTCACGTCTTCGGGCGTTAGCTGGACGCGCTGTTGCGGATTGCCGGGCGGCAACGGGATGGGTTGACGGCCCTGAACCGGCTGCGGCTGCTGCAGGGGTAACTGCGGCATTTGGCACTCAAGTTTTTTCGCAGAGGTGCCGATAAAGGCAGCAGCGAGGGCCAGAGCGAAGCATTGCAAGCGTCCAGATCGTATGCCAACTCTCCCAAGGATCATTGCCGCGAGACTATCACCAGACGGCGCACTCGTCGCTTTGGTTCGGATGACGAGACGTGCTCAAGTGCAACAACGGTAATGCCACCTTCGTGACCTCGTCACGGCCTTTGAGGAATGGTCATGAATACGTGTACGCAGGAATCTAGGAAAGCGGTTTCAACGCTCATGAACGCAGGGCAGAGTGGCTTGCGGGTTCCACGCTCTGAGCGCTCGGACACACCGCGTGAGGAAGGCATGCACCAAACATCGGCGAGCTTCGGTCAAACGATTTCCTACAACGAAGGAGCCGTTATTCTTTCCGAAGTCATCTCAGCCCTCACCTTTGCGCTGGATTTAACGGAGAATGCCCTTCCTGGCCATTCGCTGCGCACCTGCCTGCTCGGGATGCGGCTGGCGGAAGCCGTGGGCCTTCCCGGCGACGAGCTCACCAGCCTTTACTACGCTCTGCTGCTGAAGGACATCGGCTGTGCCGACCACGTGACCCGTCTGTCGCAGATCATGGCCACCGATGACCGGGCCCCCTGGTCGCTGGCCAATCTGCCGGTGGATCTCGCGTCCAACCCGCTGCTGCTGGAACGCGTCTGGAGAGAGGTTCTGCCCGGCGTGCCGCTCCCTTCGGACATCGGTCGTCTGGCTGGTGTCGAAGCCCGTCGGGGCAGTGATGGTTACGGCAACAACGACACGGAACAGCACCGCGGCGCTGAAACCATGCGCCACCTGAGCATGAGCGATGCCACCATTGCGGCGGTTGCCAACCTCAACGAGCGATGGGACGGCTCGGGTCATCCGCACGGTCGAAAGGGCGAGGCGATCCCCCGTCTGGCACGCATCTGTGCCGTGGCTCAAACACTGGACGCATTCGCTTCAGAGCACGGTCCGGAGACGGCGCTGCGCATGGTGCGCGCGCGACGCGGCACCTGGTTCGATCCTGAACTGGTTCGTGCGGTGCAGGTATTGCATGTCTCGGGACGTCTTTGGTCCCACTGCCAGACTCGTGATGTCGAGGCCACTCGGACCGAAGTGCTGCGGCTCGACCCAGGCGTCTCCTCGCCTCTGACCTCGGATCACGTCGATCGGATCTGCGAGGCCTTCGGTAACGTCGTGGATGCCAAATCGCCTTTCACCTATCACCATTCCCTGGGAGTGACCGAGGTCGCTGTGGCGATTGCCACCGAGCTTGGGCTGCAGCCCGACAGGATTTCGCTTGTCCGACGTGCGGCCTTTCTGCACGACATCGGCAAGCTCGCCGTACCAAACCAGATCCTGGACAAGCGGGGCAAGCTGGACGCGCGGGAATGGGTCATCATCACGCGCCATCCCAAGATCTCAGGCTCCATCCTGCAGCGGGTAGGCGCATTTCGCGAGTTGGCGTGCCTGGCCGCCGAGCACCACGAAAGGCTCGATGGTTCAGGCTATCCCCTCGGGTTGAAGGCGGAAGACCTCTCGCTGGAATCGCGCGTCATTGCACTCGCGGACTGCTACTCGGCGATGGCCGAAGACCGGCCGTACCGGCCCGGTCTCGATCCCAAGGACATCCTCGCCGAGATCGGCCGGGATGTTCCCGGCAAGTTCGACGCAGACTGCTTTACCGCTTTGCAGACCTCGGTCGCGAGATGGGACGGCAGTATGCCTTTGCGCCTCTCCTCGAAGCCCTCCCCGGTCTACGTCGTCCCCGATGACTCAGCCTTTTCCATGTCGTCCTGATCGTGCAGACCCAGCTTCGGATCACTTGATATCACGCCAGTTCTGGCCCAGACCGACCTCCGCCACGATCGGCACACGGAACTGAGCGACGCCTTCCATCTGCTCTTTGACCAGCTTCTGCATCTCCTCCGCCTCGTCGGGCACGACGTCAAAGAGCAGCTCATCGTGCACCTGCAGCGTCATGGTGGACTTCAACTCCCGCCGTCGGATCTCTGCGTCGATCCGGATCATGGCGATTTTGATCAGGTCCGCGGCAGTGCCCTGCAGGGGAGTGTTGACCGCGGTACGCTCCGCGAAGCCGCGCTGATTCGGATTGCGTGACTGAATGTCAGGAATGGGCCGCACCCGGCCAAACGCCGTCTTTACCGCCTGCGTCCTGCGCACCTCTTCAAGCGTGCGCTCGATGAACGTGGCCACACCCTTGTAGCGATCGAAGTACCGCTCGATGTACTCGCGAGCGGTTTTCTGATCGATGTTGAGATTGGCGGCCAGACCAAAGGGTGAGATGCCGTACACGATACCGAAATTGACCGCTTTTGCCCTGGCACGCGTCTCTTTGTCCATCGTCTTGGGATCGACCTCGAA
>CAXTGN010000532.1:638-944 GCA_964243455.1 uncultured Acidobacteriaceae bacterium | reverse complement strand
GGTCAGCGTATGGATGTCCTTTCCGGTCTGATACGCGTCCACGAGCAGTGGATCGCCGGAGAAGTGCGCCATCAAACGCAGCTCGATCTGTGAGTAATCCGCCGACATCAGAAGATTTCCAGGCGCGGCGATGAACGCCGCCCGAATCTCGCGGCCAACAGACGTCCGAATCGGAATGTTCTGCAGGTTCGGGCTGGTCGAACTGAGCCGTCCCGTGGCGGTGCCTACCTGGTTGAAGGTCGTGTGCACGCGCCCCTGCGCATCGGCCAAGACCGGAAGCTGGTCCAGGTAGGTCGACTTCAGCTT
>CAXTGN010000532.1:0-628 GCA_964243455.1 uncultured Acidobacteriaceae bacterium | reverse complement strand
AGTTGCCGATGCTCCAGCACCAGCGCGGGCACCTCATGGTGCTGCGCCAGATCTTCCAAAATGTCCTGCGCGGTGGAGATGACCTTGCCTTTTCCATACTTCAGCGGCTTGGGCAGGTCCATCCTGTTGAACAGGACATCGCCAAGCTGCTTCGGGGAGTTGATATTGAAGCGGTGCCCCGAGCTGGCGTAAACCCTTTCGGCCAGGTCATCGATCATCACCCCCAGCCGGGATCCCATCTCGCCCAGCAAGGGCAGATCCACACGAACGCCGACCTGCTCCATCCGCAACAGCACATCGACCAGCGGAAGATCGATGACCCGATAAACATCTGACAGCGAGGAGTTCTCGTCCAGTCGCGCCTCCGCGTGGGGGTCTGGCGCCTGTTGTGGCCTGCTCTGTCTACCGACAGGCTTGCTATCCTGATGTGCTCCAAACAGCATTTCCGCCGTAAGCGCGCCGCCCAGCCCCGGCTCGTCCCTGGGGATAGAGTGCTCCACCGTGGAGGCCTCCGCGAGCTGCTCGCGCAGTGCAACCGCAAGCCGGGCGACCGCGGCCGCGGATTCCGGCAAACGATTTTTATCCTTTGGGTTTTCCTTCGTTGGCTGATGAATCAAAGCCCGGCTGG
>CAXTGN010000531.1:0-3889 GCA_964243455.1 uncultured Acidobacteriaceae bacterium | reverse complement strand
GATGCGCGAGTATCCTAATCAACGATGAACCAAAACGAGATGATCCAAAGCCTTCGGGCGGAGATAACGAAGTTGCAACGCGTCCTCGACCTGTTGCTTGAGCAATCGAGTGAGGTGCAGGAACTCCGGCGCCCGGGCCGGCCGAAGGGTTCGGGTAACAGGGCTACCAGCTTCAACCCGGAAGAGTTTGCCCCGAAGAAGCGCACCATGTCAGCGGAGGGCAAGGCACGAATTGCGGCAGCGCAGAAGAAGCGCTGGGCGGCTCAGAAAGCCGCTTCTCCGGATCGCACCACCCCCAGGAAGGCTGCTTCTACGAAGCGGAGCAGCAAGACGGTGGTACCGAGCTCGGCGGTCAAAGTCGCTCCGAAAGCCGCGAAGAAGAGTGCAGGGCCAGGGAAGCGGACCGGCTCGACTCAGGCTAAGACCCGAGTGGCGCCTGCAAAGCGTACGACAGTTGTTGCCAAGAAGAGTGCGGGCAAGAAGATCTTAGCCAAGAAGACGAGTGGACGAGCAACGAAGGGGCCAGCCAAGCAGGCGGCTCCTCCTGCGCCCGAGCCTCAAAGCACTGAGTAGCCTTTAGAAGCTGCGACGAGCTATGTCGTAGGTCGTACCCTTGCATTTAGCGCGGGCGGAAGCCGCGGCCGCGACGAGCGCGAGTGATCCACGCATCTTCCAAACTGGCTAAACTTGGCGCGCACGAGTCCCGGCACGTTCTTCTGAAACTGCAGGAGCTGCCTGGCACTGGTTCTATCACTTCGGGCTTGGCCTCGATATCACCACGTGGCGCTACCCCGGTGCACTCTTTACCTCGGCTGGAGCATACCACCATCATGTCGGCCTGAATGTTTGGGCGGCGCATTCTCCTCCCGCCTCACACACCGATGCCCGCCTGCTGTTTTGGAAGATTCTCCTTCGAAAGGCACCCGAGGTTCGGTTGGCGGCTGAAAGCTTGATCCATGCCGGCTACTCGCCTTTGCAAGATGGAGATGGTACGTATTTCACAGATCCCTGGGGCATCACCGTGCGCCTTAGGTCGAAGCACCGAAGAGTAGGGACGGGATGAAGGAATAGAGCTCTGAGCAACACTTGCGTTTAGATATGGATATTACGGGTAACGCAGAGCATCGGTCACCTGAAGTGGTGCAACGTTGGCCACTGTTGGCGCTTGATTCTGTGCATGGGAAGTCTCGTTAGGGGTGAAGGATATGAAGATTTTTGATTACGATTTCTCTACCAAGGGCAGCTCCGAGAGTATGGCAAGTATCTAGTGTGGGTTGTGATCGCGATGCTTGTCATGCCCGTGATTGCCTACGAACTCATCAAATGGATGACACATCGGTAACGCAGAGAACCTGCACGCAGGAGACTTATATGGCGAACAAAGAACAACAACAAAGATCCTTACAGATCTCGAGAAGATGCTTCCGGAACTGGAAGGGCTTTGTAAAGACATCCATTCTCATCCAGAGCTTTCTATGCAGGAGACACGCACTGCGGGGATCGCGGCGGACCATCTCCGGAAAGCCGGCTTTGAGGTGACCACAGGTGTCGGGAAAACGGGAGTTGTGGGTATCCTCCGCAATGGAGATGGCCCAACCGTAGTGCTGCGCGCCGATATGGACGCGTTGCCCATCAAGGAGGCGACTGGGCTTCCCTATGCAAGCACAGTCACGGCGACAGGTGCTGATGGGAAAAGCACGCTCGTGGCGCATTCCTGTGGGCACGATGCATGTGACCTGCCTGGTTGGAGCGACTTCGCTCTTCGCCCAGAGTCGTGATAGTTGGCACGGAACACTCATGGCGGTGTTTCAACCAGGGGAAGAGACAGCACAGGGCGCTCAGGCGATGATCGACGATGGACTGTTCAAGCGATTCTCAAAGCCCGATGTCGTTCTTGGCCAGCATGTAATGAGTGTGCCGTCCGGGCACCTCGATTGGCGGATCGGAGTAATTACTTCAGCTGCCGACAGTCTGCAGATCCGATTGTTCGGCCGCGGTGCGCATGGCTCTATGCCGGAGGACAGCATCGATCCCGTTGTCATGGCGGCCTCCACAGTAGTGAGACCGCAGATGATTGTCTCGCGGGAGGTCGCGCCGACCGATTCCGCGGTGCTGACAATCGGGGTTCTGCAGGCGGGCAACAAAGAAAATGTAATTCCTGACGAGGCGCTCATTAAGCTGAACGTACGCACCTTCGACGAGGGTGTCCGCAAACATGTGCTTGCGGCGATCACGCGCATCGTGAACGCCGAAGCAGCCGCTGCTGGCGCGCCGAAGCAGCCGGAGATCACTCCTCTGGACCGTTATTCTCTGGTGAAGAATGATGACGACGCGACAAACAAAGTCGTTGATGCGTTTCGTCAGAACTTCGCTGACGGCTGAGTGGAGCAGACCAAGCCTTCAATGGCAAGCGAAGATTTCGGATGCTTTGGAGCGGAGTGGCACGCACCGTCAGTGTTCTGGTTCTTTGGTGGGAACGATCCGAAGGTCTATGAAGAGGCGAAGCAGGACGGCAAGCTGAACGAGCTCCCGAGCAACCACAGTCCGAGCTTTGCACCCGTGATCCATCCGACCCTGGAGACAGGTGTGAAGGCCCTCGTCGTCGCGGCCTGTGCCTGGTTGGCTTCATGAACAGCATCCTGGTTCACGGACGACATCTCGCCGGCCCCTTTCTGGTCGTGCTTGACTTGCTGGGTACGTTCGTATTCGCATTGAGCGGAGCAGCAGCCGGCGTCAAGAGCAAACTCGACCTGTTCGGTTTGATGGTGCTTGGCTTCGCCGCGGGCAATGCAGGTGGGATCACCCGCGACGTCTTTATCGGCGCCCTTCCGCCCGCAGCCATCAGTGAGTGGCGATATGTGGGTGTTTCTCTCGTGGCTGGTTTGGTAACGTTCTTCTGGTATCCCAAGATCAACGCGCGGCGAAGACCCGTGTTGATCTTCGATGGAGCTGGTCTAGCGCTTTTTGCAGTCACCGGCACGCAAAAGGCTCTGTCCGCCGGACTGAACCCGTTGATGGCTGCGCTACTGGGGATGCTGACCGGAATCGGTGGCGGAATGTTACGTGACATTCTCGTCAACCAAACTCCCACTGTGCTCGAGGCGGATCTGTATGCTGTGGCGGCTCTTGCTGCGGGCGTCGTTGTGGTAGTCGGCACCTCCTGCATTTCCCCTCTTTCTCGTCAATGATTGTGGGGGCAATCCTATGCTTCTGGCTCAGAGTCATGGCCATACTGCGAGGGTGGCATTGCCGAGTCCACAAACGTCCTCTCAAGAGACGTAGCCAAAACCGCCGCAGTAAAGGAGCATCAAGCCTCTACAGCGGAGAACTCACCTACATCAACAAGCGGCAGGCCGCATGGATATCGGAACAACAAGCACCAGCACAGCAGCGGAGGAAGTTGTGATTGTCGGCGGTGGCTTCGCTGGACTCAATTGCGCGTTGAAGCTCGCCTCGGCCATCCGCAACTACGGATCAAGCTGATTGACAAGAACAACTACCAACAATTTCAACCGCTTCTGTATCAGGTCGTGACGGGAATTCTCTCCCCTGAAAATGCCGCTTTCAACCCCCGGGACATGCCGTAGGATTGACGCTGATCCTTATATCTCTACTCTGGGCGTCCTTAAAGATGACTCGTACCAACCTGTCTCCTTCTGAGGAGAGTTCTGCATCGAGATCGTGGGTGCCTGATCTCTTGCTCTGCCTTCTGCTGGTAGGTGGCGCTTTGGTGATGACTTGGCCCGTGGTCGAAATGGGCATTAACGATGACTGGTCCTACAGCGCGATCGCATGGGATTTTGCCCGCACGGGTCGAATGATTTATCACGGGTGGGTTTCCCCTATCATCGGCTGGCAGGCTGTTTGGGGTGCGGCGGCTGTCCGCGCT
>CAXTGN010000530.1:0-3894 GCA_964243455.1 uncultured Acidobacteriaceae bacterium | reverse complement strand
CGAAGCGGGTAAACTAGACCTCGGCTGCAACCTGCGGCGGAGCTCGCCTTCTTTGAATCGTTCGTTCATGTTGTTTCTTGTCGCGGGGCTCGGGCTCTGCGCATCCGGGGCCTCAGCACAGACCAAGCTGCAGCAGCAGTTCTCCCATGTGGATCTGGGGGTGCAGGCCGTTGGTCAGTTCAGCGGCGCCGTCTCCGGGACGCCACTGCCCTTCTCCACCGCACAATCCCAGATTGTCACGATCTCGCCTTCGAACACGGTAGGAGCGCTGGTCACCATCCGGTACACGCCGAAACCTTACATCGGTGCGGAGTTCAACGGCGGCTATTCGCGCTATACCGAGGACCTCAACGTGCAGCCGCTTGCGATCCAGACCCAGGCCGATGAGTTTACCCTCGGCTATCTTGTGACCCCTCCCTTCACGATTCTTGGCGTACGGCCTTACGCTTCGGCGGGTGTGGGCGGGATGCGGTTTGCACCCACCCGGGGCGGCGGTGAAGGAGCGCCACCGATCGGCCGGTTGGCCTACTACTACAATGTGGGTGTTCAGAAAGACCTGATCAACGATACATTCGGCGTTCGCGCGGGCTTCCGGGAACTCTTTTACCTCGCACCGGACTTTTATCAGAACTACCTAACCATCAATAAGCGGACCCACACCTCCGAGCCCATGTTCGGCTTCTACATCCGGTTCTAACCCGGTCGGACCGGCGACCGTTGCGACACGTAGGACAGACCATGGATCACCTCATCGACGACGAAGAGATGCCCCGGCACGAGCGTGAACTCACCCTCAGCGCAGGTTCCATTCTGGCCATCTTTCTGGGCCTGGTGGTGCTTTGCGGGGGCTTCTTTGGGTTTGGCTACAACATGGGCCGGAAGTCCGCACCCACGCCGTTGAATATGTCCGACGTGAGCACGGAATCCGCCGCGCCAGCGTCTGCAAGCCCGAGCAAGCCTGCGGCCGGATCGCCGCTCGATGCCGCCGAGACGGCAGCGGCTCCGCTTCCGGCGCCCAAGCCCGTCCGTCGAATTCCACCGCCTGCCCCCGTAGCTGCGGATGCGGATGCTGCCCCCGAGGCCACACCCAAAACGGTCGTGCCGAAGCCGGCTGTTCCGCCTGCGGCGCCCATCGTTCGCCAGCCGGCACCCGTCTCGGCGGCTGCGTTAAGCCCGACGGCCCCGGCTGCCCCTTCTGCTGCCGGCAGCTACATGGTCCAGGTGGCCGCCGTCTCTCATCAGGAGGACGCTGCGCTCCTCGTCGGGGCTCTTCGTGCCCGGGGATATACGGTCTCGGCGCGCAATACGGGTGTTGACAATTTCATCCACGTCCAGGTTGGTCCCTTCCGGGACAAGAAGGAAGCCGATGCCATGCGCCAGCGGCTCCTCACCGATGGATACAACGCCATCGTCAAGCAGTAGCTGCTTGCTCCGGCAAGTCGGTTGTCGGCGTGTGGTTCGTCGAGGGGGACGGCTCACCTCGCTGACTGACGGAATCTCTCTAACGCGCCTTCCATGTCGGCGCGCACCGCCGCCATCAGATCTTCGCGAGATGCAAAGTCTGCGGGCATTCTCGCCGGCAGGAATTCCACTGTCGCTGTACCCGATCTGATCTTGGTCGTGTTCCGGGGCATCATCCGTGCCGTGCCATGAAGCACGATCGGTACGACCGGCGCGCCCGTCTCCGTTGCGAGGAAAAAAGCACCCTTTCGGAAGGGCAGCAAGTGGCCATCCGGGGAACGCGTGCCCTCTGGAAACACGGTGATGTGCAGGCCGCTGCGCAGCGCATCGGCAGCCGCCGCAACGCTCCGAATGGCATCCTCCCGCGAGTGACCCCGGGCGACAGGAACGAATTTCCCCATGCGCATAGCGGTGCCCAGCAGAGGGATGCTCATCAATGACTTTTTGAGCATGACGCTGGTCATTCCCGGCACCGACGGCAGGAGCACCGGCGGGTCCAAGTTGGAGACGTGATTGCTCATCAGGATGCTCGGTTGCGTGGGCAGGTTCTCCTGGCCCAGCACTCGCACCTGGATGCCGGCTGCGCGGACACCCAGCCGTATGGTTCCCATTCCCCAGCGATACATCGTGCGGAAGTCACCGCGGAGAGCGGACCACGGAATGCCGACCAAGGCGGCAGGAACGCCCAGCAGAAGAAGCACCGAAAGCATGCGAAATGAGGCCCACATGGCTTAGCGTTCCCCCGCAGTTGCCGCGAGAGCAGGTTCAGCGAACTGGCCGGCTTGGAGCGCCACCGGCAGCTTTTCGTAGATGCCGCCGAAGCCACCGTTGGAAAGGATGGCTACAACATCGCCCGGCAACAGCCGCGGCGCAAGATCGGCGACAATGGCATGGGCGTCGGCACGCAGCACGGCAGGCACACCGGCAGCAATGACACCGGCAACCACCTGGGCCGGGTGAAGACGCTCGGCCTCAGGAATGGCTTCGCTCTTGAAGACGTCCGCGAGGACGACCGCGTCGGCCAGAGCGAGGCTGTCGATCAGTTCGCGCTCGAAGATGTTGCGGCGCAGGGTATTCGAGCGTGGCTCGAGCACGGCGATCAGGCGCCTGCCCTTGTACGCCGAACGCAGGGCGCGCAGGGTCTCACGGATCGCCGTGGGGTGATGGGCGAAGTCGTCGATAACGGTCACGCCGCCAACCTCCGCACGCACCTCGAGTCTCCGCTTGACGCTCTGGAAGGTCTGCAACGCCTGCTGAATAGCCGCAACGGGCACACCCTGGCCGGCAGCCAGAGCCGCCGCCGCCGTCGCGTTCAGGGCGTTGTGCTCGCCGGCCATGGGCAGTTCGAGATGAGCGAAGACCTCGCCTGCTCGGAGCAGTGTCCAGCGCGAGACGTTGCCCTGCTGAGAGAAGTCCGTCATGCACCAATGTGAGGCTGCGCCGAAGCCGTAGCGCTCGACCGCACAAAATGCTTTGGCGCTGCACTCCGTGACGGCGTCACTCGCGTCGAAAGCAATCAGCCGGCCCCGCTTCGGGATGAGATTGACCAGGCGCTTGAAGCTGGTCTTCACGGCGGCGAAGTCGGCGTAGATATCTGCGTGATCGAACTCGACGTGGGTGAGAATCGCCACGTCCGGGAAGTAATGAAGGAACTTGGGGCCTTTGTCGAAGAAGGCCGTGTCGTACTCATCGCCTTCGAGCAGGAACGGCCGCGTGCCGGGCTCCACGTGGAAGCTGATGCCGAAGTTCTCTGCGACGCCGCCGATCAGGAAGGACGGTTTCCACGGCGATCCTGGCCCTTGAAGTCGCGCAGCTGTCTCGTAGATCCATGCCAGCATGCTGGTTGTAGTTGTTTTACCGTGCGTGCCGGTGACGACCAGCCGCTCGCGACCGCCCAGAAAGTGATCATGAATCAGCTGGGCCATGGAGGTCATCGGCAGACGCTCGTCGAGGACCCGCTCCAGCTCAGGGTTGCCGCGCGAAATCGCATTGCCG
Source organism: uncultured Acidobacteriaceae bacterium (assembly GCA_964243455.1). Lineage (GTDB taxonomy): Bacteria > Acidobacteriota > Terriglobia > Terriglobales > Acidobacteriaceae > Granulicella. The sequence goes on along the minus strand of CAXTGN010000530.1, from coordinate 438 downwards.
ACCACGACCAGGTCAGGACGCGGCTCGAGGTTCTCGGCCCGGTACGGCTCCATGACGGCGACCCCCATGGCGGCAAGCTGATCGCTCATGGGTGGGTAGGCGGCCGTATCGGAGCCCGTCACGCGATAGCCCTGGGTCTGAAGCATCCCCGCCAGCGACGCCATCGCCGTACCGCAGATCCCGATCAGGTGAATGTGTTGCTGCTTATGGTTAACCGCGTCCGTCATGCTTAGCCTGTCACCTCTCAGCTGTGCCTTAACATCCCGAGCCTAGTGCATTGCTGCCGCCGACCCAAAGATGGACAAGTCGGCTGCTTGTTCACACGCCAGCTCGGCCCCCGCGCCCAGCACCACGGTGCGATTGCCGCCCGTGACATGCCCGGAGCGCAAGCCGATGGCGATCGGGCCTTCAAAACTACGCAGCGCGTGAAGGCAGGCA
>CAXTGN010000529.1:2615-3894 GCA_964243455.1 uncultured Acidobacteriaceae bacterium | reverse complement strand
GATTAGGTGATCGCCGGCAATAATCCCAGAAGAGCCCGCCCCCCAAGGCGGGCTCTTCGCGTTTCGGCATGGGATGAACAAGTGTCGAACCTCCACGAGGAGCCTGACAGGATGAGGACAATCCGGTCGAAACAGCCTGCCCGGCTCTGGCTAGATTTCGCTCTCGCAACGTCGATCCTGAGTCTGGTAAGCGACGGGTGGTCAGGAAAGCCAAGCCCACTCCTGCATCAGTTGCTGCTCCTGATCCCGGCCGTGGCCTTGGCCCTCATTCTTTGGCGGCTACTTGCTTCTGGTGGCGTGAGTGGTGCCGGAGCACCCGTATCCCTCTCGCTCCCAAGGGGCTGGCTGACTCTATTGCTTACCTTCGAGCTTCTCTCGTTGGGAATGATCGCCGAAGAAGCGCGCCACTTCGCCCGGTTCGGTTACCACTTGTCCGTCACGTCATCAGTGCTTGCTGGGTTTGTGGTTCTCATCGGCTGGTGCCGTTTCCTCGTTCGTCAAGATGGCCGGAGCCTGTTTATCGCAATCCTCGTAACCTATGCGGCCGGATTGTGCCTCTCCATCTACGATTTTCCCCTCGACTATTTGCGCTCCGACATGTTGCCAGTCGTCGGATGGGCGGATGCGCGACTGGTCCATCACCAAAACCCGTACGGAACCATGCATGTGGGTTCCAGGCTCTACGACTTTCCTTATCTCCCCGGGATGCTCGTGGCCTTCCTGCCTGTTTCAGCGCTCGGCATAGACCTTCGGTTTGCAACATTGACCTATCTGGGCGGAGCCGCTGTCGCTATGTTCTGGTCCGCTCAGCCCAGGTTTCGCATCGAGGTTGCCGCTCTGCTGGGCGTCTTTCTCCTGTGTCCCTTTCTGCAATATCGGCATGATCTTTACCTACAGCCACACTGGTTTGCTCTTACGCTGGCAGTCGTCCTAATGAACCGAAAGCATTTCGCGTGGTCGGGCCTGGCCTGGGGAGCGAGTTGTGCCCTGTACCAGCTAAGCTGGGTGATCTTCCCGTTCTTCCTTCTGAATGCATACCGGCGGCGCGGCCTCCGCGAATTAGGCAAACTAACCCTAACCGCAACCATGGGCTTTCTGCTCCTTGCAGGCCCTTTCTTGCCATTCGCTCTTCGGCAGGTTGCGCACAATACGGTAGGCCAGTGGAGCCACCTTACCCACGCGCTGGCAGATCCGATCAACGTCTCTTACTGGCTCACCTATATCGTGCGGCCGGACCAGTTGAAATGGGTGCAGGCTGCTGTACTCACAACCTTGTTCC
>CAXTGN010000529.1:0-2605 GCA_964243455.1 uncultured Acidobacteriaceae bacterium | reverse complement strand
TCCTGGTCGCCTGCCTTCGTCATCGCTGTTGCACGTTGGAAGATACACTGCGTTGGATGGCCTGGGCCCTGGCGGTTTTCATTCCGCTGAACGTCCTGGTGGACGGCTATTTCTACCTCACACTGCTCTTGGTGCTTCTGCTGTATGTGTGCGTTGCAAATGATTGGTGGGATTCGCCCGTCACAGAGGCGCATGAGGTGGAGCAAATTCATGTTTCACCCGAGAGTGCTGGGGCGCCCGCCTGAATCCCAGCGCGCCAACCTCGGTCCGCTAATCGTCCTTTGAATTTTCGGCAGTGGCTTCCGGCGCAGACAGATCGCCCTTGCGCAGTTTGATGTCACCCTCGGAGGTCTTCAATTGCACGGCCGGCCCTCCTGAGCGGACTTGCCCCGTCAGGGTCATGCGGTCTTCATGCTTTTGCGTCTGTAGGCCAAGGTCATTGTCGATCTGCCCATCGGCGGTCTCAGCGGTAACATGGAAGGGAGCTTTCTCGGGAACCTGCATCTCGATCGTTCCATCCGTTGTGGCCACAGTCACGGGCGCGGTCAAATCCAGAAAGGACAAGGTCACCGAGCCCTTTTGGTTCGTCACGGCGACGCCGTTTCGAATGCCGGAGAGCGTAATGTCACGGTCCGTGGTCGTCAAGGTCACAGGCCCGTCTATTGTGTGCGCCCGCAGCTCGCTCCTGCCTTCGATGTCCAGGTCGCCCGGAATGCCGGCACAGGTGAACTCTGTAAAACTGCTCTGGAAGTGCACAGGTCCGCTAACGTGTTCCAGATGCGTTGTTCCGAAGAAATCGCCTCGCAGAGCGACAGGACCACTCACGTCCGACAAGGAGATGTCGCCACTCCGCCCTTCCAGAGTCAGGTTGCCGCTCAGGCTGTGACCCGAGATTCCCGCATCGTCGTCGTGAACCGTGAGGTGTACGTCCCCGTTCAGAGCTGTGAGAACGACGTTTCCGGCGTGATCCGCGATTGCGACGGCGCCACGCAGTTCACTTACCGCAACCTCTCCCTTTTCTGGGTCGATCTGCACGCCAGCATCGTGCGGCATCTCGATCACGAGGTCGGTTTGATCACGGCCATCGCCTTCCACTTTCAAGTGCAAGCCGGTACCTTCAGCGTCCAGCACAGGGCGATCGCGCCTTTGAAGACTCTGCAGGTCGCGTTCCTGCCAGGCCCACAATCGCTGATGAGCGGAAACATGAACCCGGCCATCCTGGCTCGAGCCAGTGACCGTAATGTTGCCACGATAATTCTGCACAGTGAGCAGACCACCGCGACTCAGGGGAGCATCCAGATCCACGACGGTTTCACTGTGCTGCGCCAACATCTCCTCGAGACCCCAGGCCTCAGGGAGACGCCAATGGTCCCGGGCCCAGTCGGATCCACGGTAAACCCCAGAGACGGCAGGACCCGCCAGCACCAGCACAAGCAGAACCAGCACCCCACTAGCGCCCAGGGAACGGCGGGGTAAACCTGTACCGTACTGGCCTGCCTTCCGCGTGTCGAGGATCCATTCGCCAAGCAGAACCAGTCCCGCCCCGACCAAAACGATGGGCCACCAGGTGGCCAGCCAGGCCAGGGCAAACGACCACTGGAGATCTCCCAGTTCGAGAAGCAGCAACACCACGCCAACGGCCACCAGGAGCACAGGTCCAACAATCGATACGCGTCTGTTTGCACGCATTTGCGCTCGCTGGAAGGCCCTTTGCTGCCGGACTGTCACCGTCGCCGCACGGCGCTCGGCGCGCGCGTTCTGTCGAGCCCAGCGGGCGTCCTGCCCCGCATATGTTGATCGCGGGGCGGGAGGCGGAGGTGGTGCTGGGGGCGGAGGTGGAGGCGAAGAACTCACAGAAACTCCCTGACTGCCGGGTTGATCAACGATGGGCGCTTACAGCCCCAGTGAGCCCGTACCGGAGGTGCTTCGGACCGGCGTTGATGTCACGTCGGAGGCCTCAGTTGGCAATCCATCGGGCACCGCATCCAGGATGCCCGAAGAAGCGCGCTGCAAGAGCAGCATGCTCCCCCACGCGACCAGCAGTACAGGCCAACTGCGCCGCAACGCCAGCACATCGCCGGCATCCAGAGCCATCAGAGCGGCCACGGTGAGCAGGACCGAGGGACCAGTCATCGCTGCCGCCAGGTTCGGGCTCCTGCTATGTGCCGAGCTCGAATGAAACTGTTGCCACCGACGGGCAGCGCCCCAGATCGCCAGCCCCGCAAGCAGAACGGGAACCATCCAGCGACCGCTCAGGCGAAACCCCGGCATCAGATTTGCCATGAGGAAGAGAACACCCAGTCCAATCAGCCACAGAGCACCGACCGGAAACCGTCTCGCGTTGGACGGCACATACGGCGGCACGGCGACCGGGCCTGGAACACTGCCCACATAGGTGGGAACATAGGGCACCTGAGGCGTCCCGGAATATGTGGCCGAGGTCGGAGCCTGAACGGGCGGCTTTGGCGTCTCGTACGGTACGGCGTAGGGATTGTCGCTTCCTGAGCGCACTGGATCTCCACGTGCGGGCTCCTGAAAGGGTGCGTCCATCGGGGACACCGGGGCCTGCGCATACGGGTGCGCGGACACATAGGGCGCCCAGTTT